>JAKRSE010000331.1 GCA_022402505.1 Fimbriimonadaceae bacterium
GAAGACCGACTTCGACGGGATCGTGATCTGCAGCACGACCGCCGAGCACCGAGACCTGGTGGCCCGATGCGTCGGCGCCGGCAAGCCGATCTTTGTCGAAAAGCCGATGGGCATGAACGGCGACGATTCGGCCGCCATCGCCGGCCTGCTGACCGAAGCCGGAGTTCCCTTCTCCACCGGCTACTTCCGCCGAGGCGACGGCCAGGTCCGCAAGCTGCGGCGGCTGGTGCAGGAGGGAGCCTTTGGAACCGTCACCCGCGCCCGCTTCAGCAACTGCCACAGCGGAGCCCTGGGCGGATGGTTCGACTCGGAATGGCGATGGATGGCCGATCTCAGCCGGGCCGGCGTCGGAGCCTTCGGCGACCTGGGAACCCATGTGCTCGACCTCGCCCTCTGGATGTTCGGCTCACCGGACCGGGCGGTCGGATCGCTCCAGGCGGGCACGAACCGCTACCCCGGATGCGAAGAGTACGGCGAGGCGATCTTTGCCTATGACTCCGGCCTGCTCGTCACCCTGGCGGCCGGCTGGAACGACGTCGCCGACCCCTGCCCGATCCAGCTGATGGCCACCGGCGGTCACGCCCTCATCTGCAACGGCAGCCTGATGGTCAAGATCGGCGACGGACCGCTCGAAGAGGTTGAAGGCGACGAGGGCGCTCCCGCCGGCTTCTCCGGCTTCGTGGACTACGTCGTGACGGGCGAGGGCGAACTTGTCCTGCCGACCGAGGCCCTGGCCCGCGACCGGGCGATGAGCGCCGTCTACCGCTCCAACGAGAGCGGCCGCTGGGAATCGGTCGTCCGAGACTGAAGCCCGGACGACCCGCCGGGTCACCGAATCCGAATGGACTCGGCGACCCGGCGCTGAATCGCGGCAGCCGCGTCCAGATCGGTCACCCGGCTCTGGATCGCCCAGCATTCACGCCCTCGGGTCAGAAGGATGATCTGGACGGAGGTCTTTCGACCGTCGATCTCCGCCTGCCCCTCGATGATACGTCCCTGAGCCCCGGTCACCCGGGCCGCTCGGACGGCGGGCTGAAAGCCGGCATAGCCGTCGCGCCGCAGCTGCTCGCCATAGGCCGCCACCCAGCCGCCCAGATCGAGCTCCTGCCCGGCGGGGATACGGAAGTAGCTGGCAAAGACCGCGAGAGTCCCGTCGTCGCCGGCCCACTCGCTCATCGCCTCGACCTCTGACTTCTCGGTCTCGGAGCGACGCGCGTTGATCTCGCGGAGCGCGAAGGGAGCCGCCAGAACCAGCTTGGCCGATTCCAGGATCCGCATCGGGAAGGCGGCCGGAGCGGGCCGCGGAGCCGGGCGCACGGTGCGGGCCGGGAGACCCCATTCGTCGTAGGCCCCGGCCGCTTCCGGCTCGGCGGTGAGGATCATCGAATCAACGACCTCTTCGATCCGGCTTCGCTCCAGGCCTTCCGCCGTGCGGGCGATGAGGTCGATCTGCCAGGCCCTGACGCCGGACTTCACCCGGATGGACGCCCGCCTCAAGCCGCCGGAGTCGGCCAGAACCATCAAGGCTCCGGCGTGGCTCCCGATTTCGCGCGGCTCGATGGTGAATCCCTCGATGATCCCCAGGGTCCGCCGGGCGTAGAGGTCCAGCATGTTTTCAGGGGCGAAATGAACCGAACTCCATCGGTCGAAGGTGATCCTGGCCTCCACCGAATCATCGGAGGCCTGCCAGACCTTCCGGTCCACGGACTGGGGAAACTCGCTGCGGGCCGCGCCGGCGGCGAGGGTCGGGCGCCCGGGGAGCATCACGGACAGGCCCGCATCCGGAAGGGCCTCCACCTGCCATGGTCCCGAAGCCATAGCCATCATCATGACGGCGGCATTGATCATCATTCACTGAAGACGAAACAGGGCCGGCAAAAGAACCGAGTCCGCCGTGGGTATCTTCGGCAGATGCCCCTGCCCGGGCCCGTCGCCTTCATCGTCAACCCCCACGCCGGACGGAGGCAGAAGCACGTCGCCTGGATCGAGCGAGAAGCCCAGGCGGGGGACAGGCTCCTGATCACCCAGGCCCGAGGGGAGGCCGAGGGCCTGGCCCGCACCGCCATCGCGGAAGGGGCGCGCACCATCGCCGTCTGGGGAGGCGACGGGACCGCCAATGAAGCGCTGCCCGCTCTCGCCGGAACCGACGCCGTCCTGGCCGTCCTTCCCGGGGGAACCGGAAACGATCTTGCCAGGCACCTTCAGACTCCCCTGGAAGCGGCTCGCGCCTGGGAGGCTCTGAATGGCGGAGAGCCCAGGACCGTGGACCTCGGCCGCCTCAATGATCGACCGTTCATCAACATCGTCTCCTGCGGGTTCGATGCGGCGGTCGGGGAGCGGATCAACCGGCCCGGCCGTCGCAGCGGCGGAACGTTCGCCTACATCGTCGCCCTGGTTCAGACCCTCGCCGCGTTCCAGCCTCTGCCGCTGAAGATCAGTTCGGAGGACAAACCCGTCTGGGAGGGCGAGGCGATGCTCTGCGCCATCGCCAACGCCTCCAGCTATGGGGGCGGGATGAAGGTCTCACCCCAGTCTCGGCTGGACGATGGCCTCTTGGACCTGGTGATCCTGGAGAAGATCGGTCGGGGCGAGCTTCTGCGGCAGTTTCCCAAAGTCTTCTCGGGCAGCCACCTGAGCCATCCGAAGGTCCACCACATTCGCCTTCGGTCTGGACGGCTGGTCACAGGTCGGCCGACACCGCTCCTCGTTGACGGCGAACCCGGGCCCGCCCTTCCGGTCAGCTTCGAGATTCGGCCTTCCGCGATCCGCCTGGCCCACCCCTGACGGAGCCGGTCAGGGCTCGGCGTGGATGTCGGGCGGAATCCGGAGTTCGAGCAGGCGGCCGGCGGGGTGGTCCATCAGCCAGTCCTGAGAAGAGAAGGGAGCCTCGCCCGCCTTCGGCTTCCGGCGAACATAGGCCCCTGAGACCCGGAGCTGCCAGCCCTTCTTGGTGTCCCGAAGGCAGGACTCCATGACCTGATTCTTCAGGTAGGCCTGCAGGATCGGACTCTCCACGGGCGCCAGGACCTCGATCCGGCGGTCAAGATTTCGGCGCATGAGGTCGGCGCTGCCGATGTAGACCTTCGGGCTGCCGTCTCCGCCGAACCAGTAGATGCGCGAGTGCTCCAGGAACCGGCCGACCACGCTCACGACCCGGATCCGGTCGCTGAGCCCCGGCACCCCCGGCTTCAGGCAACAGATCCCCCGGATCACGAGATCGACCTCCACTCCCGCCGAGGAGGCTTCGTAGAGCGCGTCGATGATCCCCGGATCGACCAGTGAATTGACCTTGATCATCACTCGGCCCGGCCGGCCGTTCCGCGCCGCCCAGGTCTCGGCCTGGATCAGTTCGATGATCTGCTCGCGGAGCCGGAACGGGGCAACCAGCAGCTTTTTGAAGCGAATCCCCCGACTCAGCCCGGTCAGATAGTTGAAGAGGTTGTGGATGTCCTGGCCGATCTCCGGGTCGTCGGTGAAGAGTCCGAGGTCGGTGTAGAGCCGCGATGTCGCCGGGTTGTAGTTTCCGGTGCCGACGTGGGTGTAGGTCCGGATGCCGTCTTCATCCCGCCGGACCACGACGCAGAGCTTGCAGTGGGTCTTCAGCTCGGCGAACCCATAGGAGACGTGGACCCCGGCCCGTTCCAGTGCCCGAGCCCAGACGAGGTTGTTGCTCTCGTCAAACCGGGCCTTGAGCTCCACCATCACGGCCACTTGCCGTCCCGCTTCGGCCGAGGCCAGATGGGCCTGGACGATCGGGCTGGGGCTGCCGACCCGATAGAGGGTCTGCTTGACTCCCAGAACCTTGTCATCCTCCGAAACCGCCTCCACCAGCTCCTGAACCGGGCTGAACGAGTCGTAGGGATGGTGGAGGAGGAAAGGTCCGCGCCGGATCTCTTCGAAGAGGCCCTCGGGGGAATCGAGACCTCGGACGGCGTGGGGGACATGGGGAGCGAACTTCAGGTCGGGCCGATCGGACCGAGCCAGCGACCAAAGGAAGTCGTAGCCGAGCATCCCGTCGATGCTGAAGACATCGTCCGGTTCCAGCTCCAAGCCGTGAAGGAGCACCTGCATCGCCCCCGGGCTGATGCCCTTCTGGGCTTCCAGGAGGACCGGGGCACCAAGCCGACGACGGCGGAGACTCTCCTCCACCGCTTCGATGAGGTCGCCCGCCTCCAGTTCGCGGATCTCCACGTCGGCGTCTCGGATGACCCGGAAGAGGTGCGAGGCCCCGACCGCGACGCCCGGGAAGAGGCGATCCAGATGGCCTCGGATCATCTCCTCCACGGGCAGGTGGGCTCCCTTCCGGCCCGGAACGGCGAAGAGCCGGGGCACAACCGGGGGAATCTTGACCCGGGCCACGCGCAGCTCGCCCTGGTCGTCCAGCTCCACCAAGAGGTTGAGCGAACGGTTGGAGATGAACGGAAACGTGGTCGTGGGGTGGAGCAGAAGCGGGGTGCAGAGGGGAAAGACCTCGGCAAGGAACCGCCGGCTCAGTTCGGTCTGCTCTGCAGGGCGGAGTTCGGACCAGGAGAGCAGCCGGATTCCGGCCCGCCGGAGAGCCGGCCGGAGCTTTTGGGACCAGATCCCAGCCGCCCGGGCCCGAAGCGACCGGGCGATCGGCTGGATCAGGTCCAGCTGTTCCGAGGCCGAGAGGCCGTCCGGCGAAAGCTCGCCGACTCCCGCCTCTTCCTGCTCGATCAGCCCGCTGACCCGGACCATGTAGAACTCATCCAGGTTCGACTCGAAGATCGCCAGGAACTTGATCCGCTCCAGCAGGGGATTGTCCGGGTTCACGGACTCCAGCAGAACCCGCTTGTTGAAGCTCAGCCAGGATGCCTCTCGGTTCAGATAGCGGCCAACCCGGCGGCGCGGCATCGATCGTTCCGGCATCGTCTTCCCGCGCAGGATATCCGTTTCGGAAGCCGCGCCTGCCATCATTCGGCCTTGATGACCCTCCTTCACCGTGCCACGCTCTTCGCGGCCGAGGCTCATCCCGGCCAGGACCGGGACGGCGAAGCGGCCCTTCCCTACCTCCATCACCCGCTGGAAGTCGCCCGGAACCTCCGCTGGGTGGCAGGCGTGACCGATCCGGAGATGCTCGCCGCCGCCCTGCTTCACGACGTGGTCGAAGAGACGGGCCGAACTCTGGAGGAGTTGGAGGACCGGTTCGGAACCCGGGTCGCCGGTCTGGTGCGGGAACTGACCCGAACCGAGCCCTCGGCCGAACAGACCGAGGGCCTGAGCCGGGACGAGGTTCGGGAACTCCGGTCGCGGATGCTCCTGGAGGAGATCGCCCGGATGTCGCCCGAAGCCCAGATCATCAAGCTCTGCGACCGCCTGAGCAACCTGGAGGAGGCGGGCTGGACCAGGAGCGAGAAGCGGTACCGGCGCTACGTGAAGCAGTCCCGGCGCTTCCTGGAGATCATCCCCCGCACGGTGAACCCGCCTGCTTGGGATCGATTGAGGCAGGAGATCGCCGCCGCTTCGGCTAAACTCCAACAATGAACTCATCCGCCCGGGTCGGAGCCTTGGTCGTGCTCTTCGCCGCGATGGGGATCGGTGCGCTGGCCACCCTCCAGGCCTCCATCTTTGCCCGGCAGTCGCGGGAATACACCCTGGTCTTTGCGGATGCGGCGGGCCTGACTCCGGGGAGCCCGGTGTCGATGGCCGGCGTTCAGATCGGGCGGGTCGAGGAGGTCGCGCTCACCGGTCCGTCCGAAGCGAAGGCTCGGATCACGGTGGATGAGCCTCATGTGATCCCGGCAGGCTCCTCGGCAGAGATTCCCACCTCCTTCCTCACCATCGGCGAGCGGCAGGTTCTGATCATCCCCGGAAGCGGCTCGCCGCTGGCCGCGGGGTCGGAAGTCCCCGGCCGGGTCCGCTCGGCCCTCGCCTCGCTTCTGCCGGATGCCGACGCCTCCATCGACAACCTGAACCGGACGCTTGCCGCCGTCACCAAGCTGCTGGAGGACCCGGATCTGAAGGCCTCGACTCAGCGGCTGGCGGGTCAGGGCGAGAAGCTCCTGGCCGACGGGGGGCGCCTCGTCCGGTCTGGAGCCGACGCGGCGGAATCGGCGGGCCGACTGATGAACCGATTCGACCGGCTGGCGGCGGGCAACGAACGGCAGCTGGCCTCGGTGCTCCGTTCCACCGACCGAATCCTCCAGAACGTCGCCGCCGTCAGCGACCGGTTCCGAAAGGTCGTGGAAGAGGGACGGCTGGAGCGGGAGACCTTCGCCCTGATGAAGGAGCTTCAGCTGGCGGTGGAAGAGGGCCGGACCCTCGTCGCCGAGCTCACCCGGGTCGCGGCCGACCCTGAACTCCAATCCGGGCTGAAGTCGACCATGGCGAACGTCAGCCAGATGACCGAATCCGGGGCCGTGATCGCCAGGAACATGGAAGGGGTCACGGCCGAAGGCGAGGCGGCGGCCAAGGCCGCAACCAAGGTCATGGCCAACGCCGACGAGCTGATCACCGAGCTCCGGGCGAGCCTGAAGAAGGTCGAAGGGGCCCTGGAGCGGTTCCCCGGCGTGGGTGGGACCCGCCCGCCCAGCGTCGATCTCCAGGCCGATCTGCTCACCGACGCCGAGACCGGACGGATCCGAACGGACCTCACCGCCAGCTTTCAGGCGGGCCGGGAGAAGGCCATCGTAGGACTTTGGGACGCCTTCGAATCCAACAAGATCACCCTCCAGCTTCAGCGTCCCCTGGACCAAGGTCTTGATTTGCGGTACGGGGTCTATGCGTCCAAACCCGGTGTCGGGGTAAATTACCGAATCGCGCCGGGTCTGTCTGGCGTAGGCGATCTCTTCGGGTTCAACGACACTCGCCTCGATCTCCGCCTGCGTTACGACTTCGGCCGGGACCTCCACGGATTCCTGGGATTTGATCGCGTCTTCAACTCGACCAACCCGGTCATCGGATTCGGTCTGCGGCGCCGACCCTGAACCCTCGGGCCTCGGGGAGAAAAAACGGTTTATAGAGCCATGAAAGTGATCCTGAAGCAGACGCTGCCCAAGGTGGGCAAGGAAGGGCAGGTTGTGAGCGTGAAGCCCGGTTTCGCGCGGAACTACCTGTTCCCGAACGGCCTCGCCATCATTGCGGACAAGACTCAGGTCAAGGCCCTGGAGGCCCGCATGGCCCGGCTGAGCGCCAAGCTCGCCGAGACCAAGGCCGAAGCCGAAGCCCAGGCCGCCAAGCTGCACCACGGCCGGCTCCTGATCGAGGTCAAGGCGGGCGAAGGAGGCCGGCTCTTTGGCGCCATCACCGCCGACGCCATCGCCGAAGCCGTCCAGAAGCAGTTCGGCATCAGCGTGGACCGCAAGCAGGTCGCCATGCTCCAGCCGATCAAGCGGCTGGGCAACACCCCGATCGAAATCGACCTCCATCGGCAGGTGGACTGCGCGATGACCGTGGTCGTCTACGATCCGGCCGTCGAGCTCCCGGCCGAGCTTCTGCCCAAGGCGGAAGCCGAGGCGGAAGAGGCTCCCGAAGAGGAAGCCTGACCCCCGACATTTCAGCGGCTCCAGCGGCCCTCGTTCCCTTCACCGGGGCGAGGGCCGCTCCGCTTGGGCTCCCCCGTGTCCCGACCGAAGGATTTCGGATAGCATGGCGGCGACATGGACCCGCTTCGCGTTGGAGTCATCGGCATCGGCAACATCAGCGGCATCTACCTGAAGAACCTCACCGCCTTTGAGGAGACCGAGGTGGTCGCTCTGGCCGCTTTGGACGTCAGCCGGGCCGCGAAGG
>JAKRSE010000332.1 GCA_022402505.1 Fimbriimonadaceae bacterium
CCGAGGCACTGGGCCACCTGCTGCGTGGAGGCGGTCGCCGTATTGAGCGTCCGGAGGATTGCGGGCGAGGCAAAGGCGGCATAGCCGCTCTGGGTGGCAGAGAGGGCTCCCGCCCCGATCCGCCAGGCTCCGTCATCTCGGATGGCGAGCAGCTGGGTCAGCGAGGAGTTGCGGACCCGGAAGGCGAGTCCGGTTCCGATCCCGGGGCTCTGCACGTCGAGCTCGGCCGAGGGGTTTTCGGTCCCGATCCCGACGTTCCCGGCACCCAGGGCCAGGAGCGCCCGGCCGCGGGTGGCGAGCTCGCCGTTCTCCAGCGGGATGTCCAGGACGCCGCCGACGTTCAACCGGCCGGCGTGAAAGACGCTGCTCGGCTCATCGACGGCGAACACCCGGACCGTCGCCACGTCCCACTGGTGAGGCGCGAGAGGGCCGGTCAGGAACCAGAAGCCCTGCGAGGCGGAGGTGAGATTCGCCCCCGAGCCGATCCGCAGCGCGACCCGATAGCAGGCCCAGGCTCCCGTGCCCGCCTGCGAGGTCAGCCAGGTCTGGGCGAAGCCGGTCCCGCTGCCGTTTGCGCCGAAGCTCAGGGAGAGGCCGACCGGAATCCTGGCCCAGACTTCGACGATGAGCCGCGAGCCGGGCCGGTAGCCTCCGGCCGCCGCGCCCGTGCCAAGCAGGCCCGAGAAGCGGAATCCGCCCAGATCCGGAACGACTCCCGGCGCGCCCGAATGGGTGATCCTCATGAAGCGGCCGTAGGGATTGGGGCTCGGGTTCGGCTCCGTCGGCGCCTCAGTCACCAGGCTCAGGGAGAGGGCCCCGGTCGCGGCATTGTCATAGACCATGAAGCCGGCAAGCCCCGAGGCGAGATCGCCGTTCCACCAGAGTTCGCGGCCCGCCAGCCGGGTCATTCCCCCGGATCGGTCGAAGGCGGCACTGGGAAGAACCTCGGTCGGGCGGGTGGGAACGTGGGGGTCGGGGAGGCTGACGGCGGGCCAAGGGCCGACGATCCGCGTCTCCGCCGACACCTCAGCCGACCTCCTTCAGGACGTAGGTGAGCGAGGCCGAGGCGCTCTGCAGGATGACGTCCACCTCGGGCCCGTAGCCGGCCAGCAGAGTCTGTCCCGGACCGATGAGAAAGTCCCGGTTGCCCGCGGCGAGGTCCGGTGAGGCGGCCGAAGCCGGGACCGCCGCGACCCAGAGCGGAGCGGAGGTCGAAGAGTTGTGAAGTTCGATGCCGGACCTCTGCCGGTGGATCGACTTGAGACGGACCGGTGCGCCGCCGGTGACGGTGCCGGTGCGGCGGTTCAGGATCGTGTGAGTCGGCATTGCCGAACTCCCAGGCCCCCCGAACCGGCCGCCGTCAACCGGGTCAGGCTCGGATCAGGGCGAGCAGGGCGTCGGTCTTCTCCTTCACCAGGTCCGAACTGCCGCGGGATTCCACGTTCAGCCGAATCACGGGCTCGGTGTTGGAACCGCGCAGGTTGAACCGCCACTCATCGAACTCCACCGACAGTCCATCGGTCCGGTCGATCAGGCCGCCGGGATACTCGGCCTCCACCCGGGCCAGAACGTCGGGCACGCTCGCGACTCGGCTGTTGATCTCGCCGGAGCAGGGGAAGGCGGTCATCATGTTGCCGACCAGCTCGCCAAGAGTCTTGCCCGTCTCGCCCATCAGCTTCAGGGTCAGGAGCATCGGAATCATGCCGCTGTCGCAGTACCAGTGATCGCGGAAGTAGTGGTGGGCGCTCATCTCGCCGCCGTAGATCGCGTTCTCGGCCCGCATCTTCTCCTTGATGAAGGCGTGGCCGGACTTGCACATCACCGCCTTGCCGCCCGCCTTCTGAACGATCTCCAGCGTGTTCCAGGTGAGCCGGGGGTCGTAGATGATGGTCGAGCCGGGGTGATCGGCCAGCAACGCCTGGGCGAGCAGTCCGACCAGGTAGTACCCCTCGATGAAGGTGCCGTTCTCATCAAGGAAGAAGCAGCGATCGTAGTCTCCGTCCCAGGCGATCCCGAGGTCGTAGCCGCCCTTCTTCATCTCCTCCTCCACCGGGGCCCGGCTTTCGGGCAGGATCGGGTTCGGGACGCCGTTGGGGAAGCGGCCGTCGGGCTCGAACATCATCTCGGTGACCTGGAGCGGCAGATGCCGACTCAGCGCCCGCATCGCGACCCCGGCCGCCCCGTTGCCGGGCGAGGCGAGGACCTTGAACGGCTTCAGCTTGTCCGGCGGGCAGATCTTCAGGAGGTGATCGACGAAGTCGGGATAGGCGTCCAGCCACTCGTGCTCGGGATCGGGTCCGCCGAGCCCGCCCTTGACGATCTCCTCGTGGGCCATCTCCTCGATCTCGTTCAGCCCGGAATCGCTGCTGATCGGCCGGCTGCCCTCGCGGACCATCTTCATGCCGTTGTCCTGCGGCGGGTTGTGGCTGGCGGTGATCATGATGCCGCCATCGAAGCCGTAGTGGGCGGTGGCGAAGTAGACCATCTCGGTGCCGATCAGCCCCATGTGGGTCGCCTTGCAACCCTGAGAGGCGAGGCCCCGGATGAGGGCATGGGCCAGGTCTGGCCCACTCAGCCGGATGTCATGGCCCAGACAGACCTTCTTCGCCCCGGTCTGCCGGACGTAGGCCCGACCGACGGCCTCGGCGATCTCGATGTTCAGTTCGTCCGGCACGCTGCCCCGGATGTCGTACGCTTTGAAGCAGGCGAAATGGCGGCCCATCGGCTCCAGACTCTACCCCCGGATCAGGCAGAATCCCCGGCCGGACGGGATGGGAGTATCCTGGCCTCCTGAGCATGGCTAATCCCATCTTTGTCGGAACCTCGGACCGCCGGGTCGAACTCCTGCCCAAGCTGGCGAACCGCCACGGCCTGATCGCCGGAGCGACGGGAACGGGCAAGACCGTGACCCTCCAGATTCTCGCCGAGCAGTTCAGCGACATGGGCGTCCCCGTCTTCATGGCGGACGTGAAGGGCGATCTGGGCGGGATCAGCCAGGCCGGCGGGCCGCACCCCAAGCTGGACGAGCGGGCCCAGGTGATCGGCCTCGACCCCTACATCAAGCGGGCCTCGCCCGTGGTCTTCTGGGACGTCTTCGGCGAGCAGGGGCACCGCCTCCGCGCGACGATCAGCGAGATGGGGCCGCTGCTCCTCTCCCGCCTCCTGCAGCTCAGCGAGGCCCAGGAGGGAGCCCTCAACATCGCCTTCAAGCTGGCCGACGATGAGGGCCTGCTGCTCATCGACCTGAAGGACCTCCGATCCGTGCTCCAGTTCATGGCCGAGCACACCAAGGAGCTGCAGGCGGAATACGGCCTCGTGACCTCGGCGAGCATCGGGGCGATCCAGCGGTCGCTCCTGGTTCTGGAACAGCAGGGCGGCGACGAGTTCTTCGGTGAACCCGCCCTGGAGCTGGTGGACCTGATGCGGACGGCCCCGGACGGTCGGGGCATCATCAGCATTCTGGCGAGCGACAAGCTGATGCAGTCGCCCCGGCTCTATGCGACCTTCCTGCTCTGGCTGCTGAGTGAGCTGTTCGAAGAGCTGCCCGAGGTCGGCGATCCGGAAAAGCCGCGGCTCGTCTTCTTCTTCGACGAAGCCCACCTCCTCTTCAACGACGCCCCCTCGGCCCTGGTGGAGAAGGTGGAGCAGGTGGTCCGGCTGATCCGCTCGAAAGGGGTCGGGGTCTACTTCGTCACCCAGAACCCGCTGGACATCCCCGATTCGGTGCTCGGCCAGCTGGGCAACCGGGTGCAGCACGCCCTCCGCGCCTTCACCCCCCGCGACCAGAAGGCGGTGCGGTCGGCCGCCGACACCTTCCGCCCGAACCCGGCCTTCAAGACCGATGAGGTCATCACGACGCTGGGGGTCGGCGAGGCCCTGGTCAGCACTCTGGAAGCCAAGGGCACCCCGATCGAGGTTCAGAAGACCCTGATCCGCCCGCCCGCCTCCCGGCTCGGGCCCGCTTCCGTGGAGGAGAGGAAGGCGGTGATGCTCGCCTCCCCGGTCGCCGCGATCTACGATCGCACCATCGACCGGGAATCCGCCTACGAAATCCTGACGAGGAAGGGCGAAGAAGCCGCCAAAGCCGCCGCCGCCCAAGCCGAAGCCGAGGCCCGAGCCAAGGCCGAGTCGAAGGCAACCCCCAGGCCCGCCACCCGCCGAGGCGACAGCCTGGTCGAATCCATGGTCAAATCCGCCGGCCGAAGCATGGCCAGCTCCATGGGCCGCCAAGTCGCCAACCAGGTCGGCAAACAGATCGCCGGCAAAGTCGGCGGCCAGATCCTCCGCGGAATTCTCGGGGGCCTGTTCAAGGGGCGGTAGTCGTACAATAGCTCTTGATGGGAGAGCAGCAGTCGCGGTTCTATGGCCGGGAGGCCGAGCTGGGGGAGATCCAGCGACACCTCGACTCGCCCGGACGGATCCTGGCGTATTGGGGGCCGACGGGGATCGGCAAGTCGATGCTGAAGAACCGGGCGCTGGACCTTGCGCGGGTCAGGGGCCACGTCACGGCTCAAGTCGACTTCGACGCCAGACTGTTCACGGACTACCTGGGCGAGTTTCGGCAGGTTCTCCACCGACTCGCCGTCTCCACGTCGCTCCCTTGTCCCAGGTTTGCGATTGCCGAGACCGGGCTCTTCCTGAAGTCGCTCCAGCAGAGAGACCCGGCGAATCCGCTTCTCGGCCACTGGGCGGCCCCGGTCGGGGAGTGTCTGCTCGGAGGTCTGATCGATCTGGCCCTTCAGCCAGGTGCGGCCATTGCGTCGGTTCTGAAGTCGGGAATCCTCCTGCGGGCCGAACGGATTCACATGGACCGGGTGAGCGAATTCAAGGCGAGTCCGGAAGGAACAGATCTCATCGCCCGGCTGGACTCCCTCTCCGAGGACCAGATCAGGCAGGAACTCCCTGGTCTCCTGGCCGAGGACTGGAGGCAGGAAGCGGGAGGGCAGCCCGTCTCGGTCTTCCTGGACACGTTCGAGCGGGTCCAGAGGCTCTTCCACAACCAGCCGCACGAGCAATGGGTGGTTGAGGAGTCGTTCCTGAAGCTCCAAGAGTTGACCGCCGACTTCGCCGCGTGGGTCGTCTTCAGTCAGGACCGTCTCAACTGGGCCCGGGAGACGGATCGGGTCCTCGAAGATCGGAACCTGATCCTTCGTTCACTTGAAGGCCTTGACCGGGCTTCGGCTGCCGAAGCCATCCGTGGGGCGGGGGTCGAGCGGACCGTGCTGATTGATCGGATTCTCGACTTCTCCCGGGAGTCGGGGCAGGGCGGGTCCACCCGCCACCACGGTCTGACCCTCCGTCTGGCCGCCGACTATGTTGTGGAGGCCTGCCGCCAGAACCCCTCTTTTGGGCCGGAAGACTTCGACCTCCCGAATCAGGACGTTCAGGAATTGGTCCGCAAGTTCATGTCGATCCATGCCGACCGGGACGGACTCAATCGCCTGGCGGTGACGCCTCGCTTCAACCAGGCAGCGCTTGGCTTTGCCTTCGGGCTCGGCCGGCGAACGGAGCAGATCTCCTTGTGGAACCGGGCGGCCGACTGGCCCTTCCTCAGCGTCTCGCGGGACTCCGACTGGCGGACCCTCCATCCCCAGTTCCGTGCCGCGCTCTTGGACGTGATCAGTGAGACTCCTGGTCTGAGCGGGTTCCTGGAGGCGGCTGAGGAGGAGTGGCAGGAGTTTTGGCAGGATCAGGGGGAGGCTTCGCTGGCCTTCCGGCACGAAGTGGCGAGGGTCGGTTGGCCTGCGGCGAAATGCCTGGACGAGGAGATGGATCAACTTCTGCAGTCCGGGAGAACCCAGGAGCACCACGCCCGGCTCTCCAGGTGGTCCGATGCGGAGGAAGTTCTCGGCAGGGGGGAAATTGACGAGCAGTGTCGATTCCGACTAGCTTGGGCCGGCCACCTTTCTCAGTCGACTGTGGGGGATCTCGCCTCTCAACAACTGGCCGCCGTCGATCTCTTCCGCCTTAACTCTCGGCACTGGACCCGCCAAACCGCCCCGGTGAACTGGGCCGGGACCCAGATGAACCTCGGCATGGCTCTCCGCAACCTCGGCGAGCGCGAGGATGGGACGAATTGCCTGGAGGCGGCAGTGGAAGCCTTCGAGCAGGCTCTCACGGTCTTCACCCCTCAGTCCGACCCCTTGAACTGGGGTGGGACCCAGATGAACCTGGGCGCAGCCCTCTTCAGGCTTGGCGAGCGAGATGATGGGACGGAACGCCTGGAGTCGGCGGTGGTGGCGTTTGAAGAGGCCCTTAAGGTGTTCACGGCGCAATTCGCCCCCACGCATCGGGCCGGAACCCTGACGAACCTGGGCGTTGCCCTGCGCAGTCTTGGCGAACGTGAGGCAGGGACCGAATGCCTGCAGGCGGCGGTTGGGGCCTTTGAGCAGGCCCTTACGTTCTTCAGCCCGCAGTCCGATCCGATGAACTGGGCCTTGACCCAGATGAACCTTGGCGGAGCCCTCTGCCGGCTTGGCGAGCGCGAGGAGGCAACTGAACGCCTGCAGTCGGCGGTGGAGGCCTTTGAACAAGCTCTCACGATCTTCTCCCCACAATCCGACCCGTTGAACTGGGCCTCGACGCACATGAACTTGGGCGCTGCCCAGATCAGACTCGGCGAGCGTGAGGACGGGACGGAACGTCTGATGGCTGCGGTGAGGGCCAATGAGCAGGCCCTCAAGGTCTTCACCCCGCAGTTCGCTCCGATGAACTGGGCCTTGACCCAGATGAACTTGGGGACCGCACTTGCCAGGCTTGGCGAGCGTGAGGATGGGTTGGACCGCCTGATGGCGGCGGTGCGGGCATTTCAACAGGCCCTCGAGGTCTTCACCCCGGAATCCGCCCCGATGAACTGGGCCTCCACTATGTTGAACCTGGGCGTCGCCCTATTCAGCCTTGGCGACCGCGAGGACGGGACGGAACGCCTGGAGGCCGCCGTTGGTGCCTATGGGCGGGCCCTAACGATCCTCACCCCGAAGTCAGATCCTATGCAATGGGCCTTGGCCCAGATGAACCTGGGCAACGCTCTGATCCGACTCGGCGAGCGGGAAGAAGGGACGGAACGCCTAGAGGCGGCGGTAGGGGCCTATGAACAGGCCCTCACGGTCTTTCGCCCAGAAGTCTCACTCCACATGAATGAGGCCCTCGACGAAGTCATCCAGCAGATCAAGGCCGAGATCGAGGCGCGTCGCGGCCGCTCCTGATGACCGATCCGATCAGCCGGGGATTCAGACTCATGGCCTGAATCCCCGGCCGGAGCCCAGCCTCACCCCTCCGACGCCTTCCGCTTCCGACGGAAGCTCAGGGATTGGCTGAGGCCGTCGAAGATGGTGTAGCTGCACGGGATCACGAACAACGTCAACACGGTGGAGAGGATCGTGCCGCCGATGACGATGATCCCGATGGTCTCCCGGAACTCGGAGCCTCGGCCGATGGCCAGGGCCACCGGGAGGATTCCGACCACCAGGGCCAGGGTCGTCATCATGATCGGCCGCAGACGGGTCCGGCCGGATTCCACCAGCGCCTTCTCCCGATCCTCGCCCCGTTCACGAAGCGTGTTCGTGTAGTCCACCAGCAGGATCGCGTTCTTGCCCACCAGGCCGATCAGCGCCAGGATTCCGATGAACCCGATGACGTTCAGCGCCTTGTCGGTGATCATCAGCGCCAGCAGCGCACCGACCAGAGCCTGCGGCTGGGCCAGCTGGATGATGAACGGAT
>JAKRSE010000034.1 GCA_022402505.1 Fimbriimonadaceae bacterium
CGGGTCTGAGCCAGGCGGCCTAGGGCATGTTCACGCATTCACAGACCCGGGCCGGTGGAGGCTCCTTCTTGTCTCGGCGAGGACGGGCCATGGGGTGCCCCGACCTGGCGGCCGCTCCAGTCTCAAGGCGGAATCCGGGCCTGTTGATCGGCCGTAGGTCGGGAAGCAGGGGGCTCGGCCTTCGGGATACGCAGAAGGGCTCCTCACGTGAACCTGGCCTGCGACGGATCGTGGCCTTTCCGCTTCCAGCCGGGCCGGCGGCCCGTCGACAGGCCAGGGCACCCACTGTCAGCCGGGCAGGAGTGAACTGGAAGCGTAAACACGGCCTAGTTCACGGGCTCAGCGGTGGTTCGCGCGTTCACTCGGCAGACGCCGGGTGGCCGTGGTCGAGTGAAGGCCTTGGGCAGAGTGTGAGGGCCAACGAAAGAGCGCGGCCCGGAGGAGACTGTTCCGCCGGGCCGCGCCCCTTTTGGGGGATGCCGAGGACTTACTTTTCGTCCTTGAAGTCGACGTCCACCACGTCATCGTCGCCCGACTTCTTGGCTCCGGCGGCTGCGCCGACGGGCTCCTGTTCCTGTTCGGCCGACTGCTTGTAGACCATCTCGCTCAGCTTGTGGAACTCGGTTTCGAGCTCGGTCTTGCTGCTCTTGATCAGGTCCACATCCTCGCGGGTCAGGGCGTCTCGGACGGCCTGGACCTTCTCGGCGATCCGTCCGCGATCGGCTTCGGTCAGCTGGTCGCCGAGGGTGGTCATCGACTTTTCGACCTGCGTCGCCATCTGCTCGGCTCCGTTCTTCAGCTCGGCCAGGTCGCGGAGCTTCGCGTCGCGGTCGGCGTTGGCTTCGGCCTCCTTCACCATCCGTTCGACTTCGTCCTTGTTCAGGGTTCCGCTGCCGGTGATCGTGATCTTCTGCTTGGTGCCCGTACCCTTGTCCTGGGCGGTCACGTTCAGGATTCCGTTGGCGTCGATGTCGAAGGTGACCTCGATCTGGGGAACCCGGGCCGGGGCCGGCGGGATTCCGCTCAGGTTGAACTGGCCCAGCGACTTGTTGTCCTTGGCCAGAGTCCGCTCACCCTGCAGGATGTGGATCGTGACCTCGGTCTGGTTGTCGGCGGCGGTCGTGTAGGTCCGGCTCTTCTTGGTCGGGATGGTGGTGTTCCGCTCGATCAGCTTGTCGGTGATCCCGCCCTGGGTTTCGACGCCGAGGCTCAGCGGGGTCACGTCCAGCAGGAGGATGTCCTTGACATCGCCCGCCAGGACGCCGCCCTGGATCGCCGCTCCGATCGCCACGACCTCGTCGGGGTTCACGCTGCGGTTCGGCTCCTTGCCGGTCAGCTCCTTCACGAGGGTCTGGACCATCGGCAGGCGGGTGGAGCCGCCGACCAGAATGACCTCGTTCAGCTCATCGCTGGAGAGCTTGGCGTCGGCCAGAGCCGTCCTCACCGGGGTCTTGATGCGGTCCAGCAGGTCGCGGCTCAGGTCCTCGAACTTGGCCCGGCTGATCGTCGCTTCCAGGTGGACCGGGTCGTTGTCGATCGCGGTGATGAAGGGGAGGTTGACTTCGGTGCTGACGCTGCTGCTCAGCTCGATCTTCGCCTTTTCGGCTGCCTCTCGGAGCCGCTGCAGGGCCTTGGTGTCCTTGCGCAGATCGACTCCGTGCTCCTTCATGAACTCGGTCGCCAGGAAGTCCACGATCTTCTGGTCGAAGTCGTCGCCGCCCAGGTGGCTGTCGCCGCTGGTGGACTTGACTTCGAAGACTCCGTCGCCCACTTCCAGCACCGAGACGTCGAACGTTCCGCCGCCCAGGTCGAAGACGAGGATCGTCTCGTTGCTCTTCTTGTCCAGGCCGTAGGCCAGAGCGGCCGCCGTCGGCTCGTTGATGATGCGGAGCACGTTCAGGCCGGCGATCTCGCCCGCCTGCTTGGTGGCCGTTCGCTGGGCGTCGTTGAAGTAGGCCGGGACGGTGATGACCGCCTGGGTCACCGGGCCGCCCAGGTAGGCCTCGGCGTCCGACTTCAGCTTCTGCAGAACCATGCTGCTGACCTCCTCGGGGGTCAGGGTCTTGTCCAGGGCGGGGACGTGGACGGCGGCCATGCCTCGGCCGTCCTCGACCACCTTGTAGCTGACCCGGCGGAGCTCGTCCTGAACCTCGCTGAGCTTGTGGCCCATGAACCGCTTGATGCTGGCGATGGTGTTGCCCGGGTTGGTGACCGCCTGGCGCTTGGCCGTGGCCCCGACCAGCCGCTCGCCGTTCGCCTTGAACCCGACGACGGAGGGAAGCGTTCGGCTCCCTTCGGCGGTGGCGATGACCTTCGCCTCTCCCGCCTCCATGACGGCGACCACGGAGTTGGTGGTGCCCAGATCGATACCGACAACCTTCGACATTCTTGAATCCTTGTTGAGAGTGGCAGACGACTTGAGTCCGCTCGGCTCACATAGGCAGACGCGAATCGCCCGAAGAGGGTTTCAAGCTCGGGACTATTGCGCGGGCCCTCGGTTCAGGCGGGGTCCAGATCGGCGGGACCGAGCTCGCGGGACGCTCCCCGGGGCAGGGTGAGCCGCGCGGCGAGGTTCCGCCAGGCGATGGTGGCTTTGGCGTCCCGTTCGGCCGTCACTCGGCACTTGGACAATCTTCCTTCCTCCCAGTGAACTTCGACCTGGAGGCCGCCGCGGGTCCGGACTCCGCGGATCCGGCCGCTCGGGCAGGACCGGGCGGGCAGGGCGGGGAGCAGCCGGATCAACGGGTCGCCCTGGTCGTCCCGCTCGTGGCTTTGGACCAGCATCTCGACGATCCCGGCCGCCCCGCCGAAGTTGCCGTCGATCTGGAAGGGCGGATGGGAATCGAAGAGGTTCGGCTGGGTGCTCTTGCCGAGGAGCGCGCCCAGGTGGTGTTCGGCCATTTCGCCGTCCATCAGCCGGGCGAAGAAGTTGACGACCCAGGCGCGGCTCCATCCCGTGCCCCCGCCTCCGTGGGCCAGGCGGTGATCCAGGGATTTTCTTGCGGCTGAGAAGAGGGCCGGCGTGCCGGATTCGGTGATGAGCGCGGCGGGATGGAGGCCGAAGAGGTGGGACATGTGCCGATGTCCCGGCTCCGGTTCCTCGAAGTCTTCGATCCACTCCTGGAGCCGTCCGGTTCTCGGGCTGATCTGGAGTGGGGCGAGTCGGGCGAGCGCGTCTTGAATCCGAGATCGGAAGTCCGCCTCGCCGCCCAGGATGTCCAGCGCCTCCGTGCAGGCTTCCAGCAGGGCGCGGATGATCATCAGGTCCATGGTCGCGCCGATGGTGAACATCGAGACCGAGCCATCCGCCCGCCGGAAGCTGTTCTCCGGGGAGTGCGACGGGTTGGTGACCAGACGGCCGGCGAGGGGATGTCCGGCGGGCGCTTCGGTGAGGAAATCGAGGACGAATTCGGCAGCCTCCTTCATGGCGGGCCAGCCTCGCCGGGCGAGAAACCGCCGGTCTCCAGAGAAGAGCCACCGTTCCCAGGCGTGAAGGGCGAGCCAGGCAGACCCCATCGGCCAGACGCCCCACACTCCGTCCACCGGCGCCGCGCCGCGCCAGAGATCGGTGTTGTGGTGCAGCACCCACCCTCGGCAGTCATAGTGGTCGCGGGCCGTCTTCGCCCCCGTGATCCGGAGGTCGTCGATCAGATCGAAGAGGGGTTCGGCGCATTCGGAGA
>JAKRSE010000333.1 GCA_022402505.1 Fimbriimonadaceae bacterium
GGCGGCGGCTCTGCCGCAGGCTCAGCCGGTCTTCTCTGACTCCCTGCCCGGCGGCGGCGCCGCGGGCGGCGGCGGTGCAGCGGCCTTCGGTGGTCCCGGCGGACCCGGCGGCTTCGGCGGCCCGGGCGGCCCCGGCGGCTTTGGCGGCAGCGGCGCGCCCGGCGGCCGACGCGGCGGTCGCATCACTCCTTCCGTGGCTCCCTGACGCTGAACAGCGTCTGACCTGAGGGCGGCCGGGTCCCTGGCCCGAACCGAGGGGGGTGTCATGATCGGCTTGGCCGTTGGGCCGAGTGCCAGGCGTCTCCATGTCGTTTCAAAGGTTCTTTCGTTCGCGCTTCACCCGAGACATCGGGATCGATCTGGGCACGGCCAATACGCTCGTCTGCGTTGCCGGGCACGGCATCGTGATTCGCGAGCCGTCCGTCGTGGCGGTGAACAAGGACACGGGCAGGGTGATGGCCGTCGGCGAGCGCGCCAAGCAGATGCTGGGCCGGACGCCGGCCAACATCGTCGCCATTCGACCCCTCAAAGACGGCGTCATCGCCGACTACGAGCAGACGGCGGAGATGATCAAGGACTTCGTCGGCCGAGCCCGCCGGGGCATCTGGTCGCTCCAGGTGACGGTCGTCGTGGGAATTCCCTCCGGAATCACCGAGGTGGAGAGGGATGCGGTTCTGGATGCCTGCCGACGTGCGGGCGCCCATCGAGCCTACGTCATCGAAGAGCCCTTCGCGGCGGCGATCGGGGCGGGCCTGCCGGTCACTGAGCCGGTCGGCAGCATGATCGTCGACATCGGCGGAGGGACGACCGAGGTGGCGGTCATCTCGCTGGCCGGCATCGTCCACAGCCGCTCGGTCCGGATCGCCGGAGACGAGATCGACGAAGCGATCTCAGCCTGGGTTCGACGTCGGCACAGTCTGGTGATCGGTGAGCGGACGGCCGAGGAGATCAAGCTGGAGATCGGCAGCGCATCGCCGCTTGACGAGGAGCTGCGCTTCGAGATCCGCGGTCGAGACCTTCGGACCGGACTTCCGCGAACCGCGACGTTGACCTCTGAGGAGATCCGCGAGGCGATCCAGGAGCCCGTGAGCGCCATCGTGGAGGCGGTGAAGCTGACTCTGGAGGCGACTCCGCCGGAGCTCGCGGCCGACGCCATGCATCAGGGCATCTATCTGGCAGGCGGCGGGGCGCTGCTTCGGGGGCTTGACCGTCTGATTTCGCGAGAGACCGGGATGCCGGTCCACATCGCTCCCGATCCCCTGAGCTGCGTGGTGAATGGAACGGCACGGATGGTCGAAGAGATCCATTCGAACCCGGACATTCGTCGGACGCTGGAGAAGTCATCACGAGGCTAGAGAACGAACCGCGACGCGAAGTGATCGGGCTGGCCGTTCTGGCGGCGGCAGCCATCCTCCTGGGCAGCTGGGAGACCTCCGGCCGTCGGGCGGACCGCGCCGGCCCCTTGACGCTGGCGGCTCAAACCCTCGTCCAGGCTCCGGCCGACAGCATGCTGGGTGGCCTCCGCTCGATTCGGCTCAGCCTGGATGGCTGGCGGGACGGCCGCTCCCTGGCGGAGAGGGTCCAGAGGCTTGAGCAGGAGAACATGAGCCTGCGGCTCTACGGCCAAGAGCTTGAGAATCTCCGGTCCGACCTGGCCGCACGGGAGGGCCTGGAGAAGGCTCTGGGAACCGTCGCTCGGAGTTCGGTTCCGGCGGTCATCACCGGCTTTCGGCCGATCGAGTCCACCTTGACGCTGAACGTCGGCGAGCAGGACGGCGTCAAGCCCGGCGATCCGGTCGTGACCCGAGACGGACTCGCCGGAGTCATCGACTGGGTGGGCCCCCGGACGTCTCAGGTGATCCTGATCACGTCTCCGGAGCTCCAGGTGGGGGCGAAGGTGGTCCGGGATGCGGCCAGCTTCGGCCTGACCCGCGGCCTCCGTCTGGACACCCTCTTGCTTGAGATCACCGGGACGGCTCCGGTCGATGTCGGCGACTCGGTCCTGACCTCCGGCCTGAGCGACCGGATTCCTGGCGGGCTCCCGATCGGCGAAGTGACCCGCGTAGTGGAACAGGCGAACATGGGCACTCGGCTGGTGACGATCTTCCCGGCCTTCCGGATCGGCCGCAGCCGGGTGGTGGCGGTGATCCGATGACTCCCGTCGGCTACGTGCTCGCGGTTCTCTGCCTGCTGATCTCGGCGGTGATGGAGCGGCTGCTGGGCGGCCTTCTTTTGGGAGCCTGGACTCCCGACCTGGTGGTGGCGGTCGCGATGGCGGCGGCGCTCTGCCTCCGTCCGGTGCCCGCGGGCGTCTTCGGCCTGGCGGCCGGGCTGCTCTCTCCCGCCCTGGCCGATGGACCGGCCTCGCTGCTTCTGGTCGGAATGACGGTTCTCGCCTGGTCGGCGGCGCGCCTTCGGAGGAGTCAGGTGGAGTTGAACCCCGTGA
The DNA here is from genome assembly GCA_022402505.1 of Fimbriimonadaceae bacterium. Taxonomy (GTDB): domain Bacteria; phylum Armatimonadota; class Fimbriimonadia; order Fimbriimonadales; family Fimbriimonadaceae; genus JAKRSE01. Next base: position 2,447 of record JAKRSE010000333.1, read on the forward strand.
CCGGATGGGTGGTGATCGCCCTGGGAATGCTGGCCTTTCGGCTGATCGTCCTGGTTTCCGCCGGGAATTTTCAGGTTCTGACGGCCCTTCTGCCCAGCGTCGGGGCGGTGCTGTTCGGGGCGGCGGCCTCGATCCCGGTGTATGCTCTGCTGCGCCGCAGCGTTGCGGAAGAAGGGAACCTGATATGAGCCAAGACGTATTGGCAATGGCACGGAGGCAGCTCGAGCACGCCGCCGCGCTCATCGACCTCGATCCGGGACTGACCGAGGTCTTGGCCCGTCCCAAGCGGGCCGTCGTCGTCAACTTTCCGGTCCAGATGGACGACGGATCGCTGCAGTGCTTCGAGGGGTACCGCGTTCAGCACAATGCCAGCCGCGGTCCGACCAAGGGCGGAATCCGCTACCACATCGACGTGGACCTGGCCGAAACGACGGCCTTGGCCATGTGGATGACGTGGAAGTGCGCCGTCGTGAACATTCCCTACGGGGGAGCCAAAGGCGGCGTCCGGGTCAACACCAAGACCCTCAGCGAGCGGGAGCTTGAGAAGCTGACGCGACGGTTCATCAGCGAGGTGAACATCGTCGTCGGCGAGCGGAGCGACATTCCCGCGCCGGACGTGGGCACCAACGCCAAGGTGATGGGCTGGATCATGGACACGATCTCCATGCAGGCCGGCTACACCGTCCCCGGCGTGGTGACGGGCAAGCCGATCGAGCTGGGCGGTTCCGAAGGTCGCGTGGAGGCGACCGGGCGAGGCGTCACGGTCTGCGCCCTGGAAGCCTGCCGCGAGCTGGGGATGATGGTCGAAGGCAAGCGGGTCGCGGTGCAGGGCTTCGGCAATGTCGGCTCCGTCGCCGCGCGTCTGCTCATGCAGGCCGGGGCCGATGTCGTCGCCGTCTCCGATGCCACGGGAGGAATCTACAACTCCCACGGACTGCCGGTCGAAGAGCTTTACAGCCGCTTCAGCGGCGTGGACGGCGGGATCCACAACTACAAGGACTGCGATTCGATCTCCAACGATGAGCTGCTCACCCTGGACTGCGACATCCTCGTGCCGGCGGCCCTCAGCCGCCAGATCACGGCCGAGAATGCCGACCGGGTCCGGGCCAAGCTGATCGTGGAAGGCGCCAACGGCCCGACCACGCCCGAGGCCGACGCGATTCTGGGCGACAAGGGGATCATCGTCATTCCGGACATCCTGGCCAACGCGGGCGGCGTCATCACCAGCTACTTCGAGTGGGTTCAAGACCTGCAGAACTACTTCTGGGATGAGGAGGATGTGAACAACCGACTCGCTCGGATCATGCGCCACGCCTACGCCGAAGTCCACCACGAGATGCTCGATCGCAAGACCGACATGCGGACGGCGGCGCTGATCCGCGGCGTTCAACGGGTGGCCGATGCCACCATCCGCCGGGGCATCTTCCCCTGATGCTCTTCCGGCCCCCGTCCCAGGCTTTGGGGACGGGGGCCGGCTTGCAGAACCCCCTGCACGGGCGGTATGGTCCCATTCGGCAAGATGTCCGGAATCCTGAGCGCTCCCTACCCGATTTCGCCGGAGACGTCCGAAGCCTATCGGCGCGACGGCTATGCCCTTCTGCGGGATGTCTGCCCTCCGGTCGAGCTCGCCCCCTACGCTGAGGCGATCCGCGATGCCGCCCTGCGGGAGTCCACCGAAAGTCGACCGCTGGAGGAGCGCGACACCTACGGCAAGGCGTTTCTCCAGGTCATCAATCTATGGCCCAAGGATGAAACCGTTCGCCGCTTCGTTCTCGCCCGCCGATTCGGGCAGATCGCGGCCGACCTGTTGGGCGTGGATGCGGTGCGGCTCTATCACGATCAGGCGCTCTTCAAGGAACCCGGCGGAGGCCCAACTCCGTGGCATCAGGATCAGTTCTACTGGCCGCTCGACGGAGTGAAGACGGTGACCATGTGGATGCCGCTGGTGCCGATCCAGGCGGACATGATGGCGATGAAGTTCGTCGCCCGCACCCACGAGAACGGGCCGATCACGATGAAGGAGATCTCCGATGATTCGGAGCGGTTCTTCGACGACTTCATCCATTCCCGCGGCCTTCCGATCCACCAGATCCAGGAGATGGCTCCGGGAGACGCCACCTTCCACAGCGGCTGGTGCCTGCATGGCGCTCCCGGCAACGCAACCCCCCGGATGCGGGAGGTGATGACCATCATCTTCTTTGAAGACGGAGCGAGGATTTCCGAGCCGGACAGCGACTACCGGCGGGGCGATATGGCGGCGTTCTTCCCGGGTCGAGTTCCGGGCGACCTGGCGGATACCGAGCTGAATCCGGTCGTCTTTTCCCGCTGAACTGCCAGAAAAGTTCAAGATTGTGGGGAAAACCGCAACTCCACACTGCGAGGTTGCGGCAGTTGGAACCGTAAATAGCTTCATGGATCATCGGCAGGGCCTCGGACGGGCCGGCGTGGCCGTGCTTTGTTCGGCGCTCATCGCTGGAGCTCTTGTCGTGGTTCCCTGGTCGATGTCGGTCCTGCGGCAGGGTGCCAAGGGGGTGGAGCGCATCACTCCGGTCGATGCTCAGAACGCCCGGTTGGCGCTGGCCCGCAATCGGATGGCTCTCCGCGGCGAGTTCGCCCATGTTCAGATGCGGGTCACGCCGGAGACGTCAGACCTGGCGATCCGCACCGCTCCGAAGGTCGCTCCCCCGCCTTCCGTCAGCACGATGACCCTCTACCGAGAGTCCGGGGGCCGGGTCTATGCCGAACCGGCCAGCCGACTGGTCTCGACCTCGTACGGCCACCGAAAGGTGATCCAGATGGCCCAGGTGTCGGGATCCGAGCGGGTGCTCGCCATCGAGTCCCCGCCAAAGTCGCGCATCTTCGAGGTGACCGCGGTGGGGGGCGGGCTGGCGACCCCCGTTCCCATCCTGCCGGAAAGCCCGCGAGGCTGGGCCGTCGCCGAACTTGCTCCTGAGGTCTGGGAGTCGAGCCGCGAGGTCTTGGTCCGCAGCGAACGGATTCTGCCCGGCAAGACCTTCTCGGTCGCCGACGGTCGAGTGGCTGCCGAGACGGGCGTTCAGATCTCGCAGGCCAGGTCGAGGGTCGAGGTTCAGATCCCCAGCGGGGGCCTGCGCGAGGAGGACATTCCGCACGTGCGGATCGAATCCTCCCTGGGGCGTCCTTTCCAGTTTGATCTTGGGTCGCTGAAGGGCCGGGTTCTCACGGTCTCCCTTTCCAGCCGGGATTGGCAGCGAGCGGCGGCGATCGTGCTGCCCAGGCGAAAGGTGGAGACGGTCCGGATTCGGGGCCTGATCCATCGGCCGGATCGTCCCACCCAGGTCGCCGCTCTCAGCCGCTGAAGGGCTCAGAACGGCCGGAACGCCGCCGGGACCTGGAGGGCTTCCATGATCAGCCAGAGCAGGGCCTGAGCGACGAGCGAGCCGGCCATGATCTGCAGAATGCCGCTGGACGCGATCCTTTGCAGAACGGTCGGCGGCCGGTTCGACTCGGTCTGAAGCCGGGCCAGAAGCGCCCGCCCTGATCGGATGCCCGCCTCGATCTGCCGATCCGTCGGCGGACGAGTCGTGACCCAGTATTGAGCCAGCGAACCCAGCGGCCGCCAGAGGATGAGCGCGGCGAGGAAGGCGACCAGGAGGGCGAGGTCGGGAGAGGGGAAGAGACCGCTGCCGAAGACTCCCAGAAAGACGGCGGCTCCCATCGCGAGATTCGTGCCGCATCGCGGATGGATGCGAGGCATGCGGCGAACGATCTCCGGCCGCAGCTCCTCGCCCCGCTCGATGGCGTGGACCACCATGTGTTCGGCTGCGTGGTAGCCCGCGAGAGGCAGAAGCCGGATCCCCACCAGGAACAGGGCGAGCGCCGTCGCGTGGACTGCAGGTCCGACCCACGGCTGAACCAGAATCCGCTCCGGCAGCTGCAGGGCCATCCACATGGCAGCCGACTGGCCCAGGATGAAAAGGGAAAAGAGGATCGCCCCCGTCAGAACCAGCGAGGTCCAGTGCACGCCTGCCCCGACGGCCCCGTTGGTCAGGTAGACCCCGGAGGGCGTGGCCATGCCGCCGACGATGCGAGGCCGATGAATCTCCCGAGGTGTCGAGAGGAGCGCCGAGGCGGTGATGAGGCCGTGGCACCAGCCCTGCGCATCGACGACGGGCAGAACTCCTTGGCCCGAGGACTCCATCCTCCTCAGAGCGACGGCGCCTGCTTCGGCCGGCGAGACGGTGGGGCCTCCCGGGCGGATTGCGGCCCCGATCGGATCGGCTTCGTCGGCCCCTTCAGCTGCCATCCGGACCAGATCCTCCTCCCGGATCATCCCGAAGTAGAGCCCTTCGTGGGTCACGGGGAGGGCGGAGACTTCGTCTTCCTGCATCCGCCGGGCGGCACGGGCCTGGGAAGCGCTCGAATCCAGGGGCTCGACCCATCGGCAGAGACTGCCGACGGGGCGGGCGAGGGGCGAATCGAGGCGCGGAGGGAGATTCACAGACGAAGCTCCCCCGATTGAAGCACAGGAGGGATCGAGGCGGCCTTCAGGACCCGGAGTTCACCAGCGAGCTGAGGGCCGAGTCGTACCGCTCCCGGACGACCTTGCGCTTGACCTTCATGGACGGGGTCAGTTCGCCCTCGTCGATGGAGAGGGCCCGCCCGAGGACGGTGTGCCGCTTCACCTTTTCGAAGTCGGCCAGGCCGGCGTTCACCCGGTCCACCTCGGCTTTGATCAGAGCCTCGGCCTGCGGCAGTGTGATCAGGGCCTCGTCGGAGGCGAAGGCGACGCCGTCGCGCTTCATTCGGTCCCCGAGGGCGGCGAAGTCCGGAATCACCAGGGCATAGCAGAAGTGCGAACCGTCGCCGAAGACGACCGCCTCCTGAATGTAGTCGCTCTGCTTCAGGAGATTTTCGATCTTCTGCGGGGCGACGTTCTTGCCGTTGCTCAGGACGATCAGGTCCTTCTTGCGGTCGGTGATCTTCAGACTGCCGTTCTCGAGTTCGCCGATGTCGCCCGTCTTGAACCAGCCGTCTTCGGTGAAGGCGGCCTTGGTCTCTTCGGGGAGATTGTAGTAGCCCGCCATGATGCTGCGGCCGCGGAAGAGGATTTCACCATCTTCGGCGATCTTCATCTCGACTCCCTTGAGGGGCGGGCCGACGGTCCAGGGGCGGTTGTCCTCCGGCAGGTTGAGGTTGCTGGCGGCGCAGGCTTCGGTGAGTCCGTACCCTTGCAGCACGGTCAGCCCGAGGGCGAGGTAGAAGTCGGCTGTG
>JAKRSE010000334.1 GCA_022402505.1 Fimbriimonadaceae bacterium
CGATTCGATGCGGGTCCAGGACGCCGGCGTCTTCCTGAAGGAGGTGGTCGGCACCAACTGGGAATTCACCACCGACGACATCAGCAGCCAGTGCCGCAGCTTCCTGGTCACCGGATTCAGCGACGCTCTGGGCCAGGCGAAGATTCCGGTTCTGGACCTGGTCGGCCGCTACCAGGAGATGGGTCAGGCGCTGAACGCCTCGATCAACGCCAAGTTCGCCGAGCACGGTCTCGAACTGCTGAACCTGATGATCGAGAACGTCTCGGTGCCGCCGGAGGTCGAAGCGGCGATCGACAAGCGTTCCAGCATGGGCGCCTTGGGCAACCTGGACAACTACATGAAGTACCAGGCGGCGGAATCCATGACCGAGAACCCCGGCGGGGTCGGCGCAATGGGCGCCCAGATGGCGGCCGGCATGGCAATGGGTCAGCAGATCATGCAGAACATGAACCAGCCGGCTCAGCAGCCCGCCGCCGCTCCGCCTCCGGTGCCGACGGTCGCGGTTCACGTCGTTCTCGATGGAGCCGCCGGCGGTCCTCACGGTGTCGATGCCCTGCGGGGACTGATCTCCCAGGGGCGGCTGACTCGGGAGACCCTGGTCTGGAAGGCAGGCCTGGCCGAATGGGTGAAGGCCGCCGACCTGCCCGAGGTCGCCTCCCTCTTCGGCCAAGCCCCACCCCCGGTCCCCCCGCCGCCGGCTGGGTGAGGGTCGAGATGCCAACGTTGCTGGAGTTTGAGGCCGCCGGCCATGCGAGGTTCGAAGACGGATTTTGCCTCGCCATGATCCGCAGGCAGGCCGGCGGCGTCTATCTCATGGGGTACCAGGCAGAAATTCGGCTCAAGATCGCCTGCCTCAAGGCCTCGGGATTATGGAGGCCAAACATGTTGGATCGCGAAGCCCTTACGAGATTAAAGAGAGTGGCAACCGACAGAGACTGGTTCGATCCATCGACCAAGACGATTGCGTGGGAGGACCAAAGGATCAAGTGCCGTTCATTTCACTCACTTGAGTTCTGGGCGGTCTACCTGGCACATGCCTTGATGGAGGGAGAGCCGCAGACAGATCGGCTTCCCCAGTTGACCAACATGATCCAAGTCGCCCGTGATCTTGACCTATTCTGGCACCCGGAGAACCGTTATCATGAGTTCGTTCAATGCACTGCCCTCGACTTCGTCAGAGCTTGGTCTGACCTGGAGAATCACCTGACATGGCTAGAGTCGTAGATCGAAGAATTTCCAAGAAGCACGCAGAACTGGTCGAGATCATCAGCTCCGGATGGCATCGCGCGCCCATCGATGGTCTTGACGTCATCATCGTCAAAGAGGAGTCAGTATCGGGCGGGGGATGGACCGAAGTCTTCGTCGTCACGGATCTGTTCCAGAACATTCCCAAGCAGGAGCGAGATCGAATTCTTGATGCCGCAATCGACAGGGTGCTTCTTGGATACTGGGGTGATGAGAGAGAGCCTTTTGACGAGAAGAATCCGGCTGATCGCAAGCAACTGCAGAAGATCTTTTCCGAACAGTTTCCCAATTGCCGCTTCATTCTCGGGCTGACCGTCCAAGAAGCACGGAACCTGGACGTCCACGGCTACGAGTCTGACGTCGAGTGAACACCCCCCCTCCCCGACTCGAACCGACCGCCCACGTGGAGAGCGTGAGGCATCCGTGTCCCAGTTGTGGGGCGGGGCTTGCCTTTGCGCCTGGAACCAAGCATCTCAAGTGCCCCTACTGCGGCCACGAGGAAGAGATCGTCGCGCCGACCGAGGGCACACTCCGCGAGCTGGACATCGAGGCCTACTGGAACCTCGCCCACCTGAACATCGCCGAAGACGATGCCCGGGTGCAGCACTGCAACGGCTGCGGCGCGGAGTTCACCCTCCGGCCCGACATGGAGGCCGATGACTGCCCCTTCTGCGGCAGCCACGTCATCGTCCCCGCCGCGCCCGAAAGGCGGATTCCGCCGAACGGAGTCCTCCCCTTTCGCCTCGACGCCCGAAAGGCACGGGACATGTACCGCCAGTGGATCGGCAGCCGGTTCTGGGCTCCGAACGACCTGAAAAAGCGGGCCGAAGCCGAAAGCACCCTGCACTCCATGTATGTCCCTTATTGGACGTTCGACAGCGAGACGACCACCCACTACACCGGGATGAGGGGCGAGCACTATTGGGTCACCGAGAGCTACACCGACAGCGAAGGGCGGTCGCAGACGAGGCAGGTCCGAAAAACCCGTTGGTACCCGGCCTCCGGCACCGTCTGGGTCAACTTCGATGATGAGCTGGTGATCGCCACCAAAACCCTCCCCGCCAAGTACACGCAGCACATGCAGGACTGGCAGCTCTCCGGCGTCACCGACTACAACGCCGCCTTCCTCTCCGGCTACCAGGCCATGCGATATGACGTGGACCTGGCTCAGGGCTGGCAGACGGCCCAGATCCAGATGCGCCCGGCGATCGAGCGGGCCATCCGGAGCGACATCGGCGGCGACGAGCAGCAGATCCACGGCTACGACGTCCACCACGAGAACGTGACCTTCAAGCACGTCCTCCTGCCGATCTATTCCGGGGCCTACCGCTACCGGCAGAAGATCTGGCGGTTCTTCATCAACGGCCAGACGGGCAAGGTGGCGGGCGAGGCCCCGGTCAGCTTCTGGAAGGTGCTCCTGGCCGTCCTGCTGGGCCTCATCATCGTCGGCGGGATCATCTACTTCACTCAGGGTGCCGAAGGCGGCAGCGTCTCGTCAAGCATCAACATCAGCCTCTGATCCCGCCCCCAAGGGCAAGGGGCCTCAGGGCAGGATGGACGGGTCCTTCTGCGCCTTGGCCAGACAGGACGCGCAGCACATGTAGTACCGCTTGCCGTTGTGATCGACATACCCTTCGGCCTCGTCGGCCGAGTCCATCGCATGCCTCATCAACGGACAGTAGAGCTTGCCTTCTTCGTTGCGAAAGGCGACCAGGCCGTCCGGCAGACCAAGCTCGGCATCGGTCGGTGCGGCTTTGGCAGCATCCGCCCCGGCCTGCTCGGTCGTCGACTGCGGCGCCGGAGCGTCCGATTCCAACTCGGTGGCGCAACCCCCAAGAAGAACCAGACTCATGCCAAGGAGGGCGGGGATGATCGCAAAGGCCTTCATCAAGACTTCACAACGCGGCGGGCCCGGAAAGGTTCCAGCCATTCGGGACAAACTTGAAGACCATGCCTGTCGATGTCTCACGGCGCAGTCGCCGGTTCCCGGCTTCCCCCATCCGCAAGCTGGGGCCCTACGCCGCCGCCGCCAAGGCCCAAGGCGTGACGGTGCACCACCTGAACATCGGCCAGCCGGATGTCCCCAGCCCCGCCGAGTTCTGGAGCGCGGTCCGCGGCGGGTCCCAAACCGTCCTGGAATACAGCCCGTCGGAGGGCCTGCCCGAACTGCGCGAGGGGATGGCGGCCGCCTATCGTGAAGCCGGACTGGATGTTGGGGCACACCAGATCATCGTCACCACGGCGGGCTCCGAAGCTCTCCTGTTCGCCATGCAGTCCTGCCTGGATGAAGGCGATGAAGTCATCGTGCCCGAGCCGATGTATGCCAACTACATCGGCTTTGCGGCGGCGGCCGGCGTCTCAGTCGTGCCCCTCACGACCCGAATCGAAGAAGGGTTCGCCCTCCCCGAGCCCGCCGAGTTCGAAGCGGTCATCACCCCGCGAACCAAGGCGATCCTGGTCTGCAACCCGGGCAACCCCACGGGCGCCGTCTACACCGAGGCCCAGCTCGAAGGTCTGCGCCAGATCGCCCTGAAGCACAACCTCTTCCTCATCGGCGACGAGGTCTACCGGATCTTCAACTACACCGGCCGGCCGATCCGGTCGGTGCTCCAGCTGGAGGGCATGGAGGACCACGCGGTCATGATCGATTCGGTCAGCAAGCGATACTCCCTCTGCGGGGCCCGCGTCGGCTTTCTGGTGACCCGGAACGAGGCGGTGGCGTCTTCCGCCCTCCGCCTCGCGCAAGCCCGGCTCAGCCCGCCGACCCTGGAGCAGATCGGAGTTCTGGGAGCCCTGAAGACGCCTGCGGGCTACTTCGACGAGGTCCGCGAGGAGTACCGCCGCCGCCGCGATCTCCTGGTCGAAGGACTGCGGGCCATCCCCGGGGTCCTCGTGCCGCCGATCGACGGAGCCTTCTATGCCACCGTACGGCTGCCCATCGACGACGGCGACCGGTTCGCCCAGTGGCTCCTGGAGAGCTTCCGGCTGGACAACGTAACCGTCATGGTCGCCCCGGCCTCCGGATTCTACGAAACCGAAGGACTCGGCCGGGATGAGGTGCGGATCGCCTACGTGCTGAATGAGGAACGGCTCGCCCGCTGCGTCAGGATTCTGGAGGCGGCCCTGAACGCCTACCCTGGGCTTCAGCGCTGACCTGCCAGAAACGACGAACCCCGGAACTCAGAGGGAGGTCCGGGGTTCGTCTGTCTTGGCGTAGAGCCGAATCAGATGTCGTAGGTCGCCTTCTTCAGCCAGGCCTTGGGCACCGGCTTGAGGCCACAGAGGACCCGGGCGAACTCGGGACTCTTCAGAACCGAGGTGGCGACCGTGATCTTCTTCTTCCCGTGGGGGGTCTGAATCGTCACCGTCTGCAGATTGGCCTGCTGCCAGCGGTTCTTGTGGGGGGCGCGGAACTTCCACGCGGAGTGCCGGTGCCGCACATGCTTGGCCGCATTGGCGCTCTTGCCGCTGATCTGACAGATTTTGGCCATGACTGAAATCTCCAAAGTCCGGGCGACCCAAGAAAGACGGATCGTCCGGCGAACCAACATTATGCCATCAAGAGAGGCCGCCTGCGGGACCCGGGCGGCAGACTCGGTCGAAGGTCCGGGTTGACGAGCCTGGGCCCGGACGCCGAGTGGGGTGACGACGCCCCATGAACGACTTCCTGAATCAGATCGCTCCGATCTGGACACCCCACCCCGGCCAAAGGCTCTTTCTGGAGCATCCGGCCAAGTTCAAGGTGCTGGCCTGCGGGCGGCGGTGGGGGAAGACCGAGGCCTGCGCCGTGCAGATCGTGGCCGCCATGCACCGGGATTCCCCCACCGAACACCTGATCCTGGCCCCGACCCTGGAACAGGCCCGGCTGCTCTTCGACCGGGTCGAGGAGATGCTCCGCGCCCTCGACCCGACTCAGGAGCTGAAGGTCAGATCCTCCCCGCATCCCCGACTGACCTTCGGGCCTCACCGGCTGACCGCCCGGAGCGGCCACGTGCCTCGGAGCCTGCGAGGCCTGGAGGCCACGCACATCGTCATCGACGAAGCGGCCTACCTGCCCGAGTCCGTGATCACCGAAGTCGCGATGCCGATGCTCGCCACCACCGACGGCTCTCTGACTCTGATCAGCACGCCGCACGGCCGGAACCACTTCTGGCGGTTCCACCAGATGGGCCTCCGCGGAGAGCACGGCATCTGGAGCCGGAGCGCCCACTCGGCCGAGAACCCCCACGTCAGCCCGGCCTTCCTCCAGGTTCAACGGGAGCTGGTGAGCGAGCGGGCCTACCGCGTGGAGTACGAAGCGGCCTTCGAAGACTCCCTCAGCCGAGTGTTCCGGCAGGAGGTCATCGACGCGGCCCTGGTCCCCTCCTTGCCCTCGCCGCATCCTGCCGGCCCGGTCTGCATCGGGGTCGATTGGGCCCGGTGGAGCGACTTCACCGCCGTCGCCGTGGTCCAGGGAAGCCGGGAAGGAGCCCACCTCCTCTCGCTCTCTCGGACCCAGGGCCGATCCTGGGCGGAGATGGTGCGGTCGGTCGCCGAGCAGATCGAAGCCCACCCGGGAGCCAGGGTCGTCTGCGATGCCTCCGGCCTGGGTGATCCGCTCCTCGAGTCTCTGAAGGAGAGGCTTCCGCTGCATCGGGTGGACGGGCTGGTGATGACCGCCGCCAACAAGGCCCCGCTCCTGGACGCTCTCGCCTGGCAGATGGAGAAGCGGGCGCTCCTGATGACGCCGCATCCGGAACTCCAGCGCGAGATGGAGCACTTCGAGCAGTCGCGCTCCGACTCCGGCCATGTCCGGATGGCAGCCGCCGGGTCGGGACACGACGATCTGGTGATCGCCCTCAGCCTGGCCGCCTCTGCCCTTCCCCATCGAATCGCCGGCATCCCCCTGCTCGGCGCCGCCCGACGATTCTCCCGAAACCGAACCCACCGAACCTCATGCCGCTCTTTCAACTGAAACGAAAACCGAAGCCCAGCGACACCCGCGAGCTGGCCCCGACCTGGACCCTGGCCCAGCGAACCGCCCTGGAATGGATGACCGGATCGCCCGGCAGCCTCCCGCTCTCCGTCTACGACGCGATGCAGAAGGACGCGATGGTCCAGACCGCGCTCACCGTCAAGCGCCTCGCCGTGCTGGCCGCCGACTGGAAGATCGTCCCGTCATCCGACCGGGCGAGGGATCGGAGCGTCGCCGAGTTCGTCCATGAAACCCTCGTGAACATGAACGGTTCCGCTCATTCGGTCATGCTCGCGGCGATGGACAGCTTCGCGAAAGGATGGTCGATCCAGGAGCGGGTTCATGAGATTCGACGCGGGCGGCTCGTCCTGCGGGAGGTCCGTCCGAAGAACCCATCCGCCTTCTCGATGGATCAAGACGAGTTCGGCCGGCTGCGGGCCCTCATCCTCAGGCTCCCCGGTCTTCCCGAACGCCGACTCGACCCGTCCCGGTTCGTCATCCACATCCACCGCAAGAGCTACGATCGACCGAACGGAGTCAGCGATCTGGACGCGGCTCATCGGCATTGGCAGGCCAAGACCAAGCTGCTCGCCGCCTGGCAGACCTGCTTGGAACGCTTCGCCGTGCCGACCGTGCTCGGTTCCTTCGAACGAGGGATGAGCCAGGACGAGCAGGGGCAGATGCTCTCCGCGCTCCAGAACCTTGCCCAGGCCACGGCCCTCGTCTATCCCAGCGAGATGGAGATCAGCACCCTGGGCGGACAGAAGGAGCCTTCCTCCACCTTTCAGGAGGCGATCGAGTTCCACAACCGCGAAATCGCCCGAGCCATCCTCGGCCAGACCCTGACCACCGACGAAGGGAGGCGCGTCGGCAGCCTCGCCCTGGGCAAAGTCCATCTTCAGGTCTTCCTGCTTCAGATGGAGGCGATCCGTCGCGATCTGGCGGACGGAGTGATGACGGAACAGGTGATTCGGCCCCTGGTGGCAGCGAACTTTGACGTGCCCGCACCGCCTCGGTTCGAGTTCAAATCCGCCCCGCTGGACGTCTTCGCCACCGGCCGGATCGCCTGAACCGTCAGCGGTCGGCCTTCAGACTCGGGGGCACCTTCACCAGGGTGCCCCGGGTGATGTTCAGCTTCTTGAAGAGCCCGGCGCGGACCTCGATCACGATCTTGGACGGCCCCCAGCTGGAGTAGTCCGACTCGATGTCCCTCGACTTCATCGTGTAGACGTTGAGGATCCTCATGTCCCGGCCGACGTAGGCGATGTCCAGGTCCACCAGGGTGTTCATCATCCAGAATCGCTGGGGTTCCGGTCGGGGGAAGACGAAAATCATCCCCTCGTTGTCCTTGAAGTCGGAGTTCAGGAGGAACATCATCCCTTCCTGCCGCTTTTCCGGGGTGTCCATCACCCAGAGCTTGAACTTGTGCTCGGCGATCATGACCTCCACCTGCTCCAGGTCCTCCA
>JAKRSE010000335.1 GCA_022402505.1 Fimbriimonadaceae bacterium
CTTCCGATCTATTGAACGGCGGCCGTCGGACAGTGCCGGTCAGCCGGGCTCAGGCGTCCCAGCGGCAGCATCGATGTGAGCAACAGGCTGAAGCTGCAGAGAAACAGAAGGAATTCTCTGAGCTTCTTGACGGTCCGAAGACCACGCTCCACAGCAAGATTCTACTCTTCCGGCTGAGAAGGAGCCGGCATGGCCGAGCGGATTGGGGCCGAGGGCCTGATCTGGTAGCCTCGCGCCCAGCCATGTACAAGGTTGTCTGCATCGTCGGCACCCGACCCGATGCGATCAAGACCATGCCCGTCATGCTGGCGCTGCGGGCTCGGCCCGAGTTTCAGCCGGTCATGCTCTCCACCGGCCAGCACCGAGAGATGCTGGAGCAGGTCTTCTCCTCGTTCGGAGTCAGACCGGATGAGGACCTCGGGCTGATGAGGCATGGTCAGAGCCTGGCGGAACTCTCCGCTCGAGCCTTGGAAGGTCTGGATGCGGCCTTGGATCGCCACCGTCCAGACATGGTCTTCGCCCAAGGCGATACGACGACGACCTTCATCGCGGCCCTCGCCGCATTCTATCGCGGCATCCCCTTCGGGCATGTCGAGGCGGGACTCCGGACGGGCGACATGGCCAGCCCCTTCCCGGAAGAGTTCAACCGCCGGGCCGCGGCTCTCACGGCCGCCCAGCACTACGCCCCGACCGAATGGGCCGCCGAGAACCTTCGCTGCGAAGGGTTCGCCCCCGATTCGATCCTCGTCACGGGCAACACCGGAATCGACGCCGTGCTCCAGATGGCGGGTCGATTGGAACAGACGTGGCTGCCGGAGCACGAAGGTCCGGTCGTGCTCCTGACGACCCACCGCCGCGAAAACTGGGGCGCGCCTCAAGCGGCCGTCGCCCGGGCCGTCCTCCGTCTCTGCGACGCGGTGCCCGACCTCCAGGTCGTGGTCGCCATGCACCGAAATCCGAAGGTCCGCGAGGTTCTGCAGCCGATCCTGGGCGGCCGGCCGGACATCCACCTTATCGAACCGCCGGACTATCCGCAGTTCGTCAAACTGATGCAGAGGAGCACCCTGATCCTGACCGACTCCGGCGGCGTCCAGGAAGAGGCCCCCAGCTTCGGGATTCCGGTGCTGGTGCTTCGGGACACCACGGAGAGGCCGGAAGGGGTGGATGCGGGCTGCGCCGAGCTGATCGGGACGGACGAGGAGGCGGTCTTCGCTCGAAGCCTGACCCTCCTTACCGATCCGGAAGCCCATGCCCGCATGGCCCGGTCCGCCAGCCCCTACGGCGACGGCCAGGCCTCAGACCGGATCGTCGACGCGGCCCTGGCCTATCTGACCGGCCGCCGGGGCGCTCGGCCATCCTAACCGAGTCGCCCGGCGGGAAGGTTCTCAGAGGTTGCCGGACCAGACGGCCGTTCCAGGGGCCGGGTAGCCCTTGGAGGCGTCGTCCAGGACGAGGATCCAGTCCCGCATCTCACCCAGATCCGGAGGCGTAAAGGCCCTCTCCCCCGCTCCCGGCAACAGCCCGAGATCGATGTGGGTTCCGGTTCGCGGATCGAACCACCAGGCCTGGATCTGCCCTGCCCGCAGGGTCGAGAGCCGGACGGTCACCGGGCGCGAAACCGGCAGGTAGATCATGGCAAAGCTGCCTTCCGTGTCGCGGGTGGCGCAGGCAAAGGAGAGGCCGGCGCCCGGGATCACGGCCGGCACCTTGTGCGGAACGATGAGGTCGTCGGTCGGGATGCGGGTCAGGATCGGCCGCGACTCGATCAGGCGGCGCCCGTGCTGCATCTGGGCCGCCCCGGGTTCATTCACCGCCTCCTTCCATGTCATGATCGGATTGTTGACGGGATCGCGGTTCAGGTCGTACATCTGCCAGACCGAATGGTGTCCGTAGGTGTGGCCGCAGGCTCCGCCGAACAGATTCCAATAGAGCGGCCTCCGGACATCAGAAGCACAGGAGACGCCGAACCGGCTGGAATCGAACTCGATCGGATGTCCCTCGTAGATCGGCTCTCCATCCAGGACGGGCTTGACCGGGGTCCGCTCGTAATCGGCCCGCGTCTGGTCGTAGCGGCCGTTGTAGGCGGCCATATGGCCGTTCTGTCGCATGTTGAAATCCAGCCAGTCTTCGTCGTGGAACCACTGGGAGGACCCGCTTCCGCCCGGCGGGTGGAAGGTCATCAGCTGCCTCCCCCCGGTGGCCCGGCGGACGCCTCGGGCCATGTTCTGAACCACGGTTCGCTGAACATCGGTCTCGATCGGCCTGTCCCCGCCCATGATCCAGATGATGCCGGCATCCCGGTACCGTTCTCCGATCCAGGCTCCATAGCTCTCGGCGTTGGCCGGAGTGAAGATTTCGGGCCCGGCGCCCCAGCCGGACATGAACCACTTGTCGCCCCAGGTGGGAAGCAGGCCCACGTAGAGCCCGCGGGCATTGGCCTCTTGGACGATGAAATCGACGTGATCCCAGTAGTCGTTGTCTGCACCGGGCACCAATCGAGGCCTGGTCGGATCGTTCTCTTCCAGCGGGTGGTGGCCGCCGGCATTCGGCGTCCGCAGGCCGTCCAATTCGGCCAGAGCGACGGCCTGAATGACCGTATAGCCGAGCCGCTTCCGGTTCTCCAGATAGGCGATCGCCTCGTCTCGGGTGAGGCGGTGGAACAGCTCCCAGGCCGTATCCCCGAGGTAGAAGAAGGGCGCTCCGTTCTCATGGACCAGGTGCCGTTTGGTTTCGGCCACCCGAAGGCGCGGAAGATGGCTCGGTTGGGTCGCCATCTCTCAAGTATAGACGAAAGGCGGATCGGCCTTGTCATCGGGCTGCGGGGAGAAAAAAGAAGCCCCGCCGCCCTTCTGGAGGAGCGGCGGGGCCGGGGTCGGATGAGAGGGTTCCGAAGGATCAGCCGGCGTGGCCGACTTCCAGCTTCATCTCATCGATGGAGAGGACATGCGATCCGGGCGTGCCTCGGAATCGGCTGATCGACTCGAAGGACCGGATCTGGACCTCGATGACGCCGCCGGCGGTCACATAGTTGGCCAGCTGGGTCGAGAGGATTCGGAACTTCACGGTGGAATCTCCGCCGAGAAGCTGGAACGACCTCACGATCTCGAAGCGTCCGGTGTTGATGTTCTTGACCAGCAGGCTGCCGGACACGAACGGTCGGTTCTCGACCAGGGCCGTGGCCTGGATGTCGATGAACTTGATCCGGTTCGGCACGGCGGTGGTGGTGAATCCGACCGTCTGCAGGCTGACCTGACCGACACGATTGACGAGCTGGCTCTGCACGCGGAGTCGCTGTCCGTCGCCGGCTGCGTTGAGAGCCGCCGCGTTGCCTCCGATGTTCGTACCCTGCAGGAGGGTGACGCTGCCCGGAAGGACGGTGTCCACTCGGGTCAGGATCCAGTTGCCGATGTCGGTGGTCCAGTTGCCTCCGCCAAAGTTGTTCCCGACGCCCCAGAAGGTGGAGTCGTCATCCGGATCGATCTCGATGTCCGAGTAGTCGCCGAATCGGAAGAAGTTGTGCGGGGGGCCCGAGCTGGCCGCCAGGAGGGTCGGTCCGTTCACCGTGCCGGCGGCGGCTCCGGTCTCCTGGGTCCAGAAGACCAGTTCCGGTCGCAGCGTGTCGCCGGATCGGGTGGCGAGGATGGAGATGTCGCCGTTCGCCGAGGCAGCGATCGACGGCATGTAGACGTCATTGGCTCCGTTGGTGATGTTGCCCGACTGGAGCGTCGCCGGGTTGCCCGAGGCGGGCCAGGTGGCGAGATCGATCTCGTACCAGCTGACCTGGGCTCGGCCGGAGGCGGCATTGGTGGTGTGGACGGCGTACACCCGATTGTTGCGGGCGTAGGCGGTCATCATCCGGTCGCCGATGGTGTCCAGCACCCGGCCGAAGCTCGTCGCATCAGTGAAGTGGCCGTTGTAGGTGGGCACCGTGATGTTGGTCGTGGTGATCGTCGGAGCTTCGCCGACCGTGTTCGTGACGTCGGCCACATTGGCCAGGGTCAGGAAGCTGGAGCTGAAGCCGCGGCGGGCCACCATCGGCAGCTTGCTCATGGTCGGATCGACCGTTCGGGCCACCTGGAAGGTGAAGGTTCCCGGGGCGTCGCTGATCTTGGCGTTGATCGCGCCGCCGGCCGCCAGGGTGGCCTTGTGCAGGGCGACGATTCGCGATCCGAAGGAGCCGGCCGTGAAGCCGAACATGTTTCCGGAGATCACGACGGCGTCTCGGTTGAAGCCGAAGCCGGGGTAGTCGAACCATGTGGCGTTGCCGCCGGCGGTTCCGGTCACGTCGATCCGGTACCGGTTCCAGGTTCCGCTCGGATTGGCATCGTCGGAGACGGCGATCAGGAGGTACGACTTCTGGTTGGGATCATCCAGGGCCAGGTAGACCATGTAGAACCGCTGGGTGCCGGGATCGAAGAAGACCTTCGGGTCGAAGATGAAGTCCGGGGCTCCCATTCCGGCCCAGAAGGCGGTGTTGGAGTCGGAGACCTGGAAGTACCGGCTGCCGTTCGACTTCCGGAAGAAGGCGATGCCTCCGTTCACGACCTGGACGATGTCCGAGGGGCCGACCGCGATGTCCGGGTCGGGCGGGATCGGCCCGGTGAAGCCGATTCCGGGGAACTTCTGCTTGAGGCCGGCGCCCGGCTGGCCCGTCGGGAGTCCGGCGCGGAGCGGATTGTTGGCCAGCTGCCGCATGTCGCCCCAGTTCTGGAGCTTCGGGTTCGCCCGCACGATGCTTCGCGGTCGCAGGGTCGGTTGAATCTGCGGGAAGAACTGGGCGGTGTTGATCGGATTCGAGGTTGCGCTGACGCTGCCGGTGAATCGGAAGTTCGGTCGATCTAGGGTCGGATCAGTCGTGACCGTCGGGGCCGGAGGGGTGTCTCCGGGATTGATCATGTCTCCCGGGGGCGGGAACGTACCGCGGAACTGGGCCAGAACCGGAAGGCTTAGCGAGACCATCGCCAAGCCGGCCAGTCCGAGCCGCCAGCCCGACTGCGTCTGAAGAGATTTAGGCATCAAAACCACTCATCCTGTCGGCGGCGGATTCAGGAGCTCGACCCCGGCACAGCACCGGGCCTGCAGACTCACTCCGCACCAAACATGAGGATTTTAGCAGGATTCCCCCCAGCGGCGCAACCTCGCAGAAACGCGGCCTGTCCCGGAGCCGCCCGCTCCGAACGGTCACAATCGTGGCCCCATGCTGACTCTTGAGCAGCAGAATGCTCTGTCCAACGCCCCGAAGCGACTGGACGCGATCAGGGGGCATCTTTGACCTGCCCCGCCTGAAATCCACACTGGCCGAGCTGGAGGCTCAGTCGGCCGACCCAGAGTTCTGGAATGAACCTGCCGAGGCGCAGAAGTCGCTTCAGCGGGCCGCCCGGTTGCGCGAGCGGATCGTTCCCTTCGAAGCCCTGGAAAGACGCTTGAACGACGTCCTCGAGTTCTACGAACTCCTGAAGGATGAGCCGGATGAAGGCATGGAAAAGGATGCCGACGCCCAGGCGCTGCAGGTCATCAAGGACCTGGACGACTACGAACTGCAGACACTCCTGAGCGGCGAACATGACCATAAAACCGCAATCATGGAGACCAATGCGGGCGCGGGAGGCACGGAATCGACCGACTGGGCCGAGATGCTGATGCGGATGTACCTGCGGTGGGCCGAGCGGAAAGGCTGCAAGGTCGAGCTGCTCAACGAGACCCCGGGCGAGGTCACCGGCTACCGCAACGTCGGCTTTTCCGTGACCGGACCGAACGCGTATGGCTACCTGAAGGCAGAGAACGGCGTCCACCGACTCGTCCGCATTTCGCCCTTCGACTCGGCCAGCCGACGCCACACCAGCTTCGTCAAGGTCACGGTCCTTCCTGAAATGGAGGACACCGAGGTCCAGATCAACATGGACGAGGTGAAGGAGGAGACCCTTCGAGCAGGCGGCGCGGGCGGCCAGCACGTCAACAAGACCGAATCGGCCGTCCGACTCACCCACCTCCCCACGGGGATCGCCGTCTTCTGCCAGAGCGACCGGAGCCAGCACAAGAATCGGGCCTCGGCCCTGAAGATTCTCGCCGCCAGGCTCGCCGAGCTGCAGAGTGTCAAGGACGAGGCCAAGCGACGCGAACTCGCCGGAGACCAGGGCCCCGCCGAGTGGGGCAGGCAGATTCGGAGCTACGTCATGCAGCCCTACACGATGGTGAAGGACCACCGAACCGGGCAGGAGACCGGAAACGTCTTGGGCGTGTTGGATGGGGACATCGACGACTTCATCGCCGCATTCCTGAAGCGTCCCAAGGATGCGGGCGACGAGTTCATCGACTGAGCCGTCCGGCTTCCGCCCATGACAGTCCTGTTCGCCCTGCTCGGTCTGCAGGTCGGTTCGATTCCCGAACCGACCGCCTTCGGCGACCGGTCCTTTCTGGCTCAGGTCGTCGAGGCGAGGAAGGATCTCGCAGCCGGGCGATTCGACGCGGCTGCGGCCCGATTCGCCCGCTATCCTGGCCGCCGGATGAACGTCCGGCTCGATCTGGAAGGCGGCACCGAGGCCCAGCGGAACCAGGTCCGGCTGGCGCTTCGTCTCGTGACGGAAGACTGGCGTCGATTCGCCCGGCCGGTCCAGCTGGTCGTCGCCCCGGGCCGGCCGGATCTCGTCGTCTCCTGGACCGACGCGCTGCCGGAGCGGGACGGTCGCCGGCCCGGGGCGGTCATGTTCCGCTCGGCGTCGCCGACCGACCCCGCGGTCGAGGTGGTCGTCGCGCGAATCCGAGGCGAGGACGGCCGGCCCAGCGTGCCCGGAGACTATCGGCGGGACATCATCCGAGCGATCGGAGCCGCCTACGGCCTCGCCGAAACCCCGCTGACCGCCGGAATCATGGGCCCCTCGGATGCCTCCACCGACTTCCGCGGCACCATCGATCCGTTCTCCGCCCAGGCCATCGTCCGAAACCAGGACCTGGTCGAAGCGATCAGGAATGCAGCGGCGGCTCGCCGCCCGATCCCCTATGCCGGACCGGGCCGGATCTCGGTCGATGTCCGTCGGCTGGACCTCGGTGCCGTGCCGCAGGGCCGGGTCGTCCGACAGAGCATCCAGGTGGTGAACACGGGCGATTCTCCGGTGCAGATCCGGCCCCTTTCCGACTGCATCTGCCTCCGTCTGCCCGGCGCCGAAACCATCAAGCCGGGAGGCATCCACATCCTCCGGTTCGAGGTGGACACGACGCCGCTCCAAGGCGGATTCCAGCGGACGATCGAGCTGATGAACGCCGATCCCGATCTGGATCCGGTGACGGTCACGGTGCAGGGCGAGGCTGTTCCTGCCTATCGCTGGATTCCGGACCGACAGGGAATCATCCGGGCGGGTTCGGGACCGACCGCGTGGACCGGAACGCTTCGGATCGAACGCCCGGATCTGAAGGTCACCGAGTTCGCCCTGGCCGGAGTGGCCGGCCGGCCCGAAGTGGAATCCTCGCCGATCGAGGGCGGCGGAGCGGCCCACCGGCTGAAGTTCACCCTTCCGCCCATGCCGCTCGGCGTCCGCCGGAGCTTCGGGATCGAGGCCAAGTCCGTCGATCCCGTCTTCCCGGCGATTCGGTTCTCGGCCTCGGTGCAGCGGGGCCTGGCGGTCCTCCCGCCC
>JAKRSE010000336.1:0-924 GCA_022402505.1 Fimbriimonadaceae bacterium
ATACCAATGTGCCGGGCCCAAGCCGGGAGGAACAGATCGGGGCGGATCTGCGTCCCTATTTTCACGGGGCAGGGCGATGGCGTCGGTTCGAGCCCTTTTTTGAGCAATGATGAGACGGGGAAAACCGGGGACAAGGCTTCTGATGACCGGGGTCGGAGTCCTTGCGGCGGGTGGTGCAGGACTGGCCATCGCCGCCGTTCGGCACGAAACCCACATTCGGCCGAACACCTTTGTCGGCGACGTCAATCTCGGCTACCTCCCCGTTCCTGAAGCCGGCCGGAAGATCGAGGAGTGGTTCGCGGCCACGGCGAGCCGTCCCCTTCGGTTCATTTCCGACGACCTGACATCCCAGCCCGCTCCGATTTCGGCAGAGGAGATTGGAGCAGAGCTGGACCTGGCCGCCACCCTGGCCCGCCTGCCCAAGGAGGACTTCTGGGGCGAGGTCGGCCGGAACGTCTCGCGGAGCACGCCTGCCCGGACCCGCGTCGCTCCGGTCTTCGCCTTTAAGGAGGAGAAGCTGGACCAGGTCGCCGGATTCATCGAAGAGAACCTTCGAGACGCCCAGCCCGCCCGGGCCCGCTTCCAGAAAGGGACGGTGGTCCGAGTGCCGGAGAAGGCGGGTCTGGAACTGAACCGGAGCCGCTTCGGCGATGCGGTCGGCCAGGCGATGCTGGAAGGCGCTCCGGTGGCCCTCCCTCTCCAGACCGCAGCCAAGCGGGTGCCGGACGAAGCCCTCAACCGGATTCAGGATATCGTCGGCACCTACGGCACTCGGTTCTCGGCCGGCGAGCGCGACCGCTCGGCCAACATCCGGCTGGCGGCCCAGATCATCGACGGGATCGTCCTGATGCCGGGCGAGTCGTTCAGCTTCAACCGAGTCGTCGGCCGACGAACCGCCGCCGGCGGGTTCAAGCGGGCGGGCGT
>JAKRSE010000336.1:934-6589 GCA_022402505.1 Fimbriimonadaceae bacterium
CAACGCCGCCGTCCTGGCCGACCTCCAGATCAAGGCCCGAAGCAGCCACAGCCGCCCGGTGCCCTATGTGCCGATCGGGCGGGATGCCGCCGTCAGCTTCCCCAATCCCGACCTGGTGATCGTGAACAACCGCGAGACGCCGGTCGCCTTCGCCTCCTCCTATGTTCCGGGCCGGATCGAGTTCCGTGTGCTCGGAGCCAAGGCCTCTCATCCGCGAACGATCTCCATCGTTCAGGGGCGGGTGACGACCAAGGAGAACGGCATCCGCTACGTCCAGGATGACACTCTGGGTTACGGCGTGAACAAGGTGGTGGAATCGGGAAGCAGCCAGCGGCGCTTGAACACCTACAAGGTGGCGACCGTGAACGGCCGGGAGGTCGAGCGGGTCCTCCTGAACTCCAGCCACTACATCGGCAGTCCGAGGATCATCGCTCGGAACACCAAGGCGAAGCCGCCCGTCACTCCGGCGGAGACGACGGAGGGGTCGGCGCCTGCAGAAGGATCCACCGCCCCGACTCCGCCAGCGGCGTCATCGACCCCCTGAGATCGACGAGCGGCAGCTCGGGGAAGTCTTCGGGGTTCGGGGCCAGAACATGGGTGACTCCTTCCGGCACGACGCCTCTCAGGAAGAGCGTGGTCGCCTCGGCCCGCCTCGCCTCATACTCCGGAGTCTCGCTCCAATGGCCGGCAAAGGCGGTCTTCCCGCCGAGACCCGCGATCATCGGGTTCAGATCGGGCAGGTAAGGGCTGAAAAAGGAGCCGGGGCGGCTCTGGTCGGGCAGGGGAACTCCCGGCATGGCGACGGCGATGACGCGGCCGGGCAGCCGTCGCATCCGCTCCAGAAGAAGGGCCGCCCCTTCGTCGATCTTCACCGGATTGACGGTTGTGGATGAGACGTTCTGCCTCACGAACGAGAGCTCACGCCTCAGCCAGAAGATCGAGGTTCCGAAGGCGAGGGCTGCTGTCGCCAGACCGGCGAGCCGTCGCCGGTCCACTGCCAGGCTCATGATCCAGGGCCAGAGGGCGAGGAAGGCGAGGATCGCCCATGGAAGCATGAGGCCCATCGCCAGCTTGCGCTGGAAGAGGGCGGGGAAGTAGATCGCGACCGACCCGACCAGCGCCCACGACCAGAGCAGCCGGCGGCCATCGTCTTCGATCTGCATCATCGAGACGGCGCCGATCGCCAGGCCGAGGCACAGCAGCCAGAGCGGCCAGCCCATCAGGAACCGCTCGGCATCGAACCCAATGGAGAGGACCGCCGGGATCGCCAGAGCCGCTGCCGCGCAGAGCGGTCCGCCCCAACGCTGCAGGGGCCGGTCGACGGGGGCGGAAAGATGGGCTCCCACCAGAGCTGCGAGCACGGCCGGCCCCAGGCCCTCAAGCACCTCCCGGAAGCCGGGGGAGTAGGTCAAGGTCGCGGCCCGCGACTGGAAGACCGGGTCGTTGAGATAGACGAAGACGAACCAGCCGGCCGCCGGAAGCACGCCCGCCCCGATGGCGAGGCCCCGCCCCATCCATCCGCCTGTAATGCGCCCCACTGCCAGGCTGCCGGCGATGAGGCCGACCAGGACCAGAGCCAGGAGCAGCACGTCGTAGGCGTGGATGTTCATGAGGACCAGGAAGGCTCCCGCGCCGAGCCCGACAGGGCCCCAGCCTTCCTGGGCGTCGAGGATGGCCTGCAGGATCACCAGGATCAGGCAGAGCGACGCCATGAAGAGCCCGTTGGTCAGCATCGAAGGGAAGACGAAGGCCTCCGGCTGCCACACGTCTATCGGCAGGCGTCCGCCCGTCAGCACTCCGACGGGAGAGGCGCCGAGAATCAGCCTGCCAAAGTCCTCCCAGGCCCAGACTCCCAGCCCGCCGCAGAAGATGGTGCCGACAAGTCCGGGCAAGAGATGCTCCTCCTCCACCCCCACCCGGCGGAGGAATCGGGCGAGCAGGACCACGAAGAGGAAGGTGAAGACCAGCCGCCCCAGGGTCAAGGCCCCGAGCACCCCGGTGACATGCGACACCCAACCCAGGAGCAGAAAGTAGAGGTGGATCGTGAGGCCAGGCTGGGTCTGGGTGGCGAAGAGGTTTTCGAAGAGGAACCTCCCCGATCGGGCCTGCTCCACCCAGGCGGCATAGACCATCTGGTCGTCGACCGCCATCTGCTGCTGCAGCGACACCCCTTCTCCGGCAAGCCCGGCCAGAAAAGGGACGGCGGCCAAGAGCGTGACCGACAAGGCCACGCCCAGGACCCGGCGGTCAGGAGCGGTCATGGTCAGGAGCCTTCGCCGGGGACCGGGCGGCCCATGCTCTTGTAGATCGACTCGATCATCGCCTTGTTGCCTCTGGCCTCGGCATTCTCAGGGTCCAGCGCCAGGGCCTGTCGGTAGAGTTCCAGCGCCTGGGGGTACTTCTCGCTCGGCTTCAGCTTGGGATCGGTCATGATCTTCGT
The DNA here is from genome assembly GCA_022402505.1 of Fimbriimonadaceae bacterium. Classification (GTDB taxonomy): domain Bacteria; phylum Armatimonadota; class Fimbriimonadia; order Fimbriimonadales; family Fimbriimonadaceae; genus JAKRSE01. The sequence goes on from JAKRSE010000336.1 coordinate 3,375, forward strand.
CCCCTGGGCGGCCAGTTCCTGAGCCTTTCCGGCTTCCGGAGAGGCGACGACGGGAGGCTTCTCCGCTTCGGCAACGGCGGGACTCGAACATCCCAGCATCGACCCCAGAGCCGCGGCGGCAACGGACAGGCAGAAGAGCAGTCGCATCATTCTTCACTGGAGTTTAGGCCGGCAGACCACGAGATCGGCGGGATTCCGCCTCCTGGAGACGGACCTCTTCTTCGAGAATCTGGACCTGCTGAAGGACCTCGCGCAGATTCAGGCCGCGGGCGTCCGCCTCCTGAAGCATCCGCATGGCGGCGACGGCCCTCGGCGAGAACCTCTTCCGCGCCTCGTCGCGGGGCATGTCCGAACCCAGACCGAGCATCCGTCGAAGGCGTCCATCGGCCTGGTCGGCGATGCGGGCGCCGGCGTAGACATAGTGCCGGCCGGCTTGAAGCAGCTCGGCCTGGGCATCCACCATGTCACGGCTCCCGGCCGCCTTCCTCAAGCCGGGGCGGGCGTCTCCGAAGCGGAGGAAGAGGGTCAGCAGAACCAGGCAGACGACCAGAATGATCTGGTTGCGCGCCGTTCGAGCCCAAGGTCCGATGAGCCCGGCCAGACCTCCCGGATCGACCAGCCCGGCGGTCGCGTCGTCAAAGACGATCCGGCTCCCCGGCGGGGCGGCCTGCCGGACCAGCCACAGCCCGTAGGCGGCATGGTCGGCTTCGCCGATCCAGCGGTTGGTCAATGCTTCGCCGTTCCAGACCCGGATGATCCGCCCGGATTCCCGGATCTCCAGCTCCGCCAGAGACGCGCCCTCGACATTGTTCGTCCCGACCCGAACCAGAGGCGCTGCTTCGGGCACCGGGTCGGACTCCCACGACTGCGGAAATCCGTTCGGGCCCGTCTCCACCAGGTCGAACCGCCGCCCATTCCAGCCGAGCACGGTGACCGTGCCGGTCGGGAGCGCCGCATCCGGGTCCGCATCTTCAGTCGAGAGGATCAAGGCCCGGCCTCCCCGGTCCAGATGGCGGCCGAGCGAGGATGCCTCCGCCGGGACGGTGGTCACCACCAGGGTCCCCTCGGGCTGGGCGGCCAGCACCATTCGGGTCGAAGATTCCACCTGGTACCCTTCGCGGCGGAGCAGTTCGGCGAAGGCCGCCAGCCCGCCCAGATCGCGATTGGCCGTGTTGGGAGCGAGGTCCGGCTCGAGGGTGCTGAACAGGGTGACGGTCGCCACCAGCAGTCCCGCCCCGATGAGCAGGACGGCTCGAAGACGGCTCATCGCGCGCCCGCCTCCCGAATCTGCACGAGCAACTCTTGGTAGAAGGAGCGGAAGCGGTCCACGTCCGGCTGACCCTTGACCTTCATTCCGTACCAGATTCGGTCGAACTCCCGAGTGATGCTCCGGAACTCCAGGCTCTCCGGGCGGCTCCGGGAATCCATGATCCGGCGGCAGTGCTCCCAGTTGGTCTCGCCTCGGCGGAACGAGGCGATCTTCGCCTCATCCAGCCGCAGCAGGGAGGCGAGAAAGAGCCCTCGGACCGCCTCGCGGTGACGTCCGGCGGCTGCGAGCCGATCCGCCTCGCCAAGCCATTCGTCGGCCGAGCGGTCCGGCTCGTCATCCTCCAAGAGCCCTCCCGCCCGACGGCGGCGAAGCGGGCCCATCCGAAACTTCCAAAGGAAGACGGCGGCGAAGATCACCACGGCCGCGATCAGCAGGAACTGCATGATCCTGATGATTGCGTCGCCCCAGGCGGCCGCGGCCGAGGGGTTGAAATCCGGGGTCGTCCGGTCGTCGCCGCCGAACAGAGCGGCCAGACCATCGACGATCGCTCGGCCCACCTCGGCGAAGGCCCGCTGGATGAAGTTGCCTTCCCGGGGGTCATTGGGCTTTGTTCGGTAGCCGGGCTCGGCGACGATGGCCTGCGCCGCGCTCCGGCTGTCCTCGGCCGAGGCCTGCGCGGAGGCATCGAGTTCCAGCCGGGCGATGCGGTTCCGAATCACCCGCTCGGCGCCCTGCCGGCTGCCGCCTCTGAGCTTGGCCCCGAGGTCCTTCCGTTCCTCTTCGGTGAAGAGGTCGCGATGCTTCTCCACGAACCCCTCCAGCTTCACTCGGTCGGCGATCCCGTCCAGCTCGGTCATGAGGGCCTTGGGGTCGGGCGAAGCGCTCCAGGCGGTCAGGCCGGCCAGGATCAGGATCACGGCCGCCAGGAACCGACGAAGCTCAGTTGAGGAGGGCGGTCTGCCGGTCGGCATACAGGCTGTCCTCCGCCAGCAGGTCGATGTCCAGGCCTTCCTTGCGGACCCGGCGGTCGTAGTAGATCGCCACCGACAGGCAGGCGGCCAGCGGCAGGACCAATGTGGTCGCGGCCAGCGAGGGGAACGCCTCCACCAGCGCCGGGAAGATCTGCCGGAAGGGAAGCCGGGCCGTCCACTCCACGACCCGGCTGTTCAGCTCGAAGACGCTGAAGAGGATCACGAGGCCCCAGCGCAGAAAGTTGTAGCTGACCAGCAGGGTGACGATCCCATAGAACGCCGAGTCGGCGGCCGCCGGAATCCGACCCTCGCGCTTGGCCAGGGACTTGGCTCGCGCCCGCACCTGCCGGGCCGGGACGTGTTCGATGACCGCCACCGCCGGGTCCAGGATGAGGATGCGGGCCATCTGGAAGAAGCCGACGAACCCCAGGATCACGGCGAGGACCGCGGCCAGGGAGAAGAGGACATCCAGGGCTCGGGGGAGGGAGAGGAACTCGGGCAGAGTCGCCAGGCCGATCATCGCCAGGGCCGCTCCGACCCAGAAGAGGCCCGGCAGAAAGATGTGGAAGAGCGAGGCCACCAAAGCCGGCCCGGCCCGCCGCGCCTCCTCGTTCAAGACCTTGGCGGGCAGGCGATCGCCGCGCATCGACCGCGAGGCCAGCACCATCGCCGGCCCAAGCGCCCAGGCCAGACCGACGATCAGCATGGGAAGGACGAGCAGGAGGACGGCGACGGCCATGACCACGACCTCCCCGTACTGCCGGCTGACATCCGAGCCGGCCTGCGAGGTGAAGAAGCGGGGAAGGATGAATCCGTTCAGCAGGAGCAAGGCGGCCCAGACCACGGTCAGCGGGGGCAGCCCGGCCAGGAAGACCCGGAGGGCGATGCGGCGGTACAGAATCACGGCCGCATCCACGACCTCGCCGGGCCCCATCGGGCGGATCATCGCCCGCCTCTCGGCCGCCCGCAACCGC
>JAKRSE010000336.1:6599-7623 GCA_022402505.1 Fimbriimonadaceae bacterium
ACGTCCCGGAACGGTCCCGGTTTTCGGACCTCCTCGGGCTTGGAGGCCCAAAGCAGCGAGCCATGAGCCGGCATGGAGCGTCTCACTCTCCAGGCGGCCCCCCCGAGCCCCTCGATGACGTCATGAGCCTCCTGACCCTGATCGCCACCGCAGCCCTGTCTCAGAGCGGACCCTCCATCCGAACCTTCGTTCAGGACAACCTCCGCGACTTCAGCTTCCAGACTCGGAACATCTCCGCCGACCAGCGGGAACTGCGCAAGATCAACCGCGACTTCGGCCAGGCCTACCGGTTCGATACGACTCGATTCACCTACAAGGAGCCGATGATGCTCCGGGGTGAGGCGACGGTTGAAGATCAGAGCGTCGTCTACATCATCAACGGCACCACCCGCCGCTACCGAATCCCTCGCGCCGGGCTGAACAGCCGGGAAGACCTTTCCAAGGATCCGGGCAAGCGGCAGACCAGCCTCGACTTCGGGATCCTGACCCCGAGCCTCTTCAACAACTTCCTTACCGCCAAGTTCGTCCGCGAGGACAGCCGCACGGGAGCCGCGGTCTTCGACCTCACCTATGTGCCGGCCCTGCGCGACGCCACCCGCCACCGCGTCTGGGTGGACAAGGAGAAGGGAATCACGATCCGCCGCGAGTGGTACAGCCGGTTCGACGGCGGCCGCCTTCAGGCCACGTTCTTCTATGAGGACCCGGTCCGAGTGAGCGGCGTCTGGATTCCCCAGCGGATGAGGGTCGTGAATGCCGACGGCCGGCAGGCCGGGGTCACCGCCTACGAGCGGATCACAGCCAACACCGGGGTCTCCGACGCCCTCTTTGCCGTGAACTGAGACTCGTTCCCAGGGACCGGCGGGCGGCTCCGGCCGAGGGAGAACTACAATTCCCGTCGGTTCCATGCTCTTTCGTTCGCTGATCCTCAAGGCCTCGGGCATGGGATTCGTCCGCAGCCTGGTCACCCGGTCGCCCCTCTTCCGGCCGCTCGTCCACCGGTTCGTGGCCGGAGAGACCCTGGACG
>JAKRSE010000337.1 GCA_022402505.1 Fimbriimonadaceae bacterium
GTTCCACGCTCAGGAAGACACGGCGGCGGCCCTGGAGGAGGTCATCTTGGACGCGGTGCAACGTCGGCGGGTGATCCTGGTGCCCAGCTTTGCCATCGGCCGGACTCAGGAGCTGCTCTGGCACCTGCACCAGCTGATCCAGGCGGGGCGGATCCCGCGCATCCCGATCCATGTGGATTCGCCGATGGCCAACGCGACGACCCTGCTCTATGACCGGCCTCGGGAGGACATGGACCCGGAACTGAGGCTGGACCTGACGGAGGGCAATTCGCCTTTTGATTCCGACATGGTCCACTTCGTCCGGGCGCGGCACGAGAGCAAGGCGCTGAACGAGATGGAAGGGCCCCGGCTGATCATCAGCGGCAGCGGAATGGCGACGGGCGGAAGGATCGTCCATCACCTGGCCCAGCGGCTCGGCGATCCGTCGACGGTCGTGCTGTTCACCGGCTTCCAGGCTCGCGGAACGCTTGGACGAAGGCTGATCGAGAAGGAGCCGGAGGTCCGCATCCTGGGTCGGGAGTTCACCGTCCGGGCCGAGATTCGCAAGCTCAACTCCCTCAGCGCCCATGCCGATCAGGGCGAGATGATGGAGTGGCTCCGCCGCTTCGCCCGGCCTCCGAAGCGGGTCTACCTGGTCCATGGCGAGCCTCCGGCCCAGGAGGCGCTTGCGGGCCGCATCCGCGAAGAGCTGGGCTGGACCGTGGAGATTCCGGAAGAGGGGCAGAGCTTCAGCCTGGACTGACCCGGGAAGCCGGCGTGCCCCGGATACACTGGGTGGCCGATGCCCCGCCCACTCGTCTTCGGCAACCGACGCCTGCTGGTCTGTCTGGACGACCGGCACCGAATCCGCGACCTCTACTGGCCTCGGGTCGGGCAGAGCAACCACATTTCCGGCCGGGCGGTGGCATGGGGCGTCTGGACCGAAGGCTCCATGAGCTGGACCGACGGGCCGGAATGGATCATCGCCCAGGGCAGGGTGGAGGGATCTCTGGCCGGCAAGTCCGTCCTGCAGAATGACGCGCTCGGACTCCGGCTCGAGGCGGCCGAGGCCATCGACCCGGTCCGGCCATGCCTGGTCCGTCGGGTGACCGTGGTGAACCTGGAGCCGAGGCCCCGGTCGCTTCGATTCTTCTTCAACCACGAACTCCTGATTGATGAGAGCGAGATCGGGAACACCGCGATGTACCACCCGGACCTGGGAGGCATCGTTCACTACCGACAGAAGGTCTATGCCTTCTTTGGGCTCCGAGGTCCGGCCGGTCCGGCCACCCGATGGGCGACCGGGCCGCGGCGGGTCGGGCACTTCCCCGGAACATGGGTGCAGTGCGCTCAGGGCGAGCTGAACGGAAGCTCGATGGACGTGGGCGCGGTGGATTCCACTCTGGGGCTCGATCTCGAATTGGATGCGCTGGAGGAGACCTGGTTGGAATGGAGGCTCTGCATGGCCGAAGATCTAGCGGCCGTGGAGAACCTCGCCGAATGGTGGAACGGGATCGACTTCGATGCTGCCTTGACCCACCAGATGGATGGTGAATCCGAATGGGTGTCAACCAATCTTGCGGAAAAGACCGACCATTTGGATGAGTGGCAGTCGGAGAGGCTCCGGTCGTCCATGCTGCTGATCCGGACCCAGGTCGATGCCGAGGGAGGAATTCTTGCGGGGGCCGACAGCGACACGATGACGGGCAACACCTTGAACTACAGCAATGTCTGGCCTCGGGATGCCGCCTTGGTGGCGGATGCCCTGCGATCCGTGGGGATTCACCAAGAGGTGGACGACTCGCTGGAATTCGGCATCCGAACCCTCCCGGAGAACGGCCTGTACCGGCAGAAATACTGGCCCGACGGCACGCTGGGAGTCTCCTGGCATCCCATGTGGTGGAAGGGAAGGAAGGTCCTGCCGATCCAGGTGGATGAGACGGCGTTGATGGTCTGGGTTGCGTCGCGGAGGCTGATGGAACCGGGCGCCCCTCAGCGGCTGTGGCCCGAGATGGTGGCCCCGGCGCTTCGCGGGCTGGAATCGCAGATCGATGACCAAGGCTGGCCGCTGCCAAGTTGGGATCTGTGGGAAGAGCGACGGGGCGTCAGCTTCTTCGCCGTGTGCTCGATCCTGGCTGCTTGGGCCGAATCCGAAAGGGCGGCCTGGATCGTCGGGGCTGATCCGGAACCCATCCGATCGCGGCGCCTGCGGCTTCAGGAACAGTGCCGGGCCCGGATGCTTGCCGCCGACGGTGCCTTTGTCCGGCAGATCGATGAAGACGGGCAGCCTGACCCGACGGTTGACTCGGCGCTGGTCGCGGGACTGCTCCTGATGCCCTTCGACCAAATGGATGATCCTGCCGTCCGAACCACCATCCAAAAGGTGCGGGATCGGATTCACGAGAAGTCGCCGTCTGGGGGATGTGCCCGGTACGAGGGCGACTACTACCACCGAAAGGATGACCGTTACCCCGGTTCGCCGTGGATCATCTCCACCCTTTGGTTGGCCCAGGCGGCTCTGAAGTTCGACCGAGACATCGCCGAGGCGGAGCGGATTCTGGGCTGGATTCGGCGGATCGAAGCGCCGACCGGAGTTCTGCCCGAGTCGATCCATCCGGTCACGGCCGAGCCGCTCAGCGTGAGCCCCCTCACCTGGTCACACGCCGAGCTGGTCCGAACCCTCAACATGCTCGCCGAAGTTCGGGCGAGCGCCGAAATCACATCCGGTAGAGGCTGAATCCCGGCGGATCGAGCGGGGCCCGTCGGCACGCCTCCAGGCTCAATGCGAGGACCCGTCGGGTCTGGCTCGGCTCGATGATGCCGTCGTCCCAAAGCCGGGCCGAGGAAAACGTCGCTTCGCTCTCGCGTTCGTAGGTCTCCAGAATCGGCCGCTTGAACTCGGCCTGTTCCTCGGGGCTCATCGTGCGGCCCTGGGCGGCCAGTGCGTCCATCCGGATGGTCAGCAGCACGTTCGCCGCCTGCTCGCCGCCCATGACGCTGATCCGGGCGTTCGGCCACATCCAGAGAAAGCGCGGCTGGTAGGCGCGGCCGCACATTCCGTAGTTCCCCGCGCCATAGCTGCCGCCGACGATCAGGGTGATCTTGGGGACCTGGGCGGTCGAGACCGCCGTGACCAGCTTGGCTCCATGCCGGGCGATCCCCTCGTTTTCGTACCGTCGCCCCACCATGAAGCCCGTGATGTTCTGGACGAAGAGGATCGGAATCTGGCGAGCGCAGCAGAGCTCGATGAAGTGGGCGCCCTTCTGCGCGGATTCGCTGAACAGGATTCCGTCATTGGCCAGAATTCCGACCTGGTGCCCTTCGATCCGGCCGAATCCGCAGATCAGGGTCGATCCGAACCGGGCTTTGAACTCGTGCAGCCGGCTGCCGTCCAGGAGCCGGGCCAGAATCTGCCGCATCTCCATCGGCCGGCGAGGCTCGCTCGGGATCAGGCATTCCAGTTCGGCCGGGTCGAAGAGCGGCGGTTCCGAGGCGGCGGGAGCCGGCAGGCGGGACTCGGGGCCCGGCCCCAGTGAGGCGACGATTGATCGGACCAGCTCGAGGGCGTGGGCGTCGTCTTCGGCCAGATGGTCGGCGGTTCCGCTGAGCCTGGTGTGGACATCGGCTCCGCCCAGATCTTCGGCCGAGACCTCTTCGCCGGTCGCGGCTTTCACCAGAGGCGGGCCTCCCAGGAAGATCGTGCCCTGGTCCTTGACAATGACAGTCTCATCCGACATGGCCGGAACGTAGGCGCCGCCCGCCGTGCAGCTTCCCATGACGGCGGCGATCTGCGGAATTCCCGCCGCCGACATCTTCGCCTGGTTGTAGAAGATGCGACCGAAGTGGTCTCGGTCGGGAAAGACCTCCGACTGCAGCGGCAGAAACGCTCCGCCAGAATCCACCAGGCTGATGCAGGGAAGACGGTTCTCGGAGGCGATCTCCTGGGCTCGAAGATGCTTCTTGACGGTCAGCGGATAGTAGGCGCCGCCCTTCACCGTGGCATCGTTCGCCAGGATCATGCACTCGCGGCCCTCGATTCGGCCGATTCCGGTCACAAGCCCGGCGGCGGCCGCCCGGCCGTCGTAGAGCCCCCAGGCGGCAAAGGCTCCGACCTCCAGGAAGGGAGAGCCGGGGTCAAGAAGGGCGTCGATTCGGTCTCGTGCCGTCAGCTTGCCCCGGCTCCGGTGGCGGGCGACCGCCTCCGCCCCTCCGCCTTCGGCGATCCGGCCGAGCCGTTCCCGGTGGTCCGAGAGGATCGCCTGCATCGCGGCGCGGTCGGCCCGGACCTGCTCGTCGCTGAGGTCGATCTTGGAACCGAAAGTGTCCATGTCCCGGCGAGGTTACCGCCTGAGGTCCCCGGGCGGGTTCCGCGTCAGGGTTCGGGCTGCGGTTCGGCGGTTCGACGGAAGATCCGGAGCGGATTGCCTCGGAGGCCGGTCAGCCATGAGGACGGGCTGGACTCCAGGAGCTCGAGAGAGGCCCGCAGAACGTAGCCCGCCATCGCTGCTTCGATGAGGAGCAGCGCCACCGCACTGCCCAGCAGCCCGAGCCAGGGGATCAGCAGCCAGGCGACTCCGATGGCGGCGACGTTGGCGAGAAGAAACCGCAGGGTCAGCCGCTGATGGCGATTGACCGCGACAAGGACGGTGGAGCTGGCATTCCAGAGGCTGTTCATCAGGGAAAGCAGGCCGAGGACCAGGAAGACGGGCCAAAGGAACTCCGCCTGCCCGTCGGTCATGATTCCGAAGAGCAGGGGGCCGAGCAGCAGGACGGGCACGGAGGCCGCCAGCGAGGCCAGGAGCGCTGCCTGAGTCATTCCGTGATGGAGATCTTCCGCCAGCTTCCGCCGACCGGCGCCGAGGGCCTGGGAGAGCTCGGGCCAGACGGCCGAGTTCAGCAGGGCTCCGGCCTGCAGGATGACCCGGCTGATCGTGCGCATCGCCCGGAAACCGGCGACGGCCGCCGGCCCGAGAGTCAGCTTGATGACCAGTTCAGTGCCGGCCTGGCTGATGGCGTGGCCCATCGGGTAGAGCAGAAAACTGATGGCCGGCTTGAGCAGGGTTCGGATGAGGTCGCGATCCGCCTGACCCCAGCCCCACTTGATCCAGGGGCGCAGTCGGCGGAGATCCAAGGCCATCAGGAGGTTTCCGAGCACCGCGACGGCCGCAATCCCGATGGCGAACGCCAGAACGGATCCCCAGACGATCGCGCAGGTCGCTCCGGCCGTGATCGAGGCGAGCCGTTGCAGATTCTCCCAATGCGTGATTCGGGAGAAGAGGCCGTCGGACTTGAAGGCGGCGGCGATGAGGCTGAGCTGCTGTTGAGCCACCACCTGGATGATCAGGACGGTGACGATCCAGCGAGCTTCCGAGTCGGAGATCGTCTCCAGCTCGAGCCACGTCGGCCAGGGGAGTGTGTGGCAGAGAACAAGGGCGGTCACCGCCATGGCCGAGCTGAGGCTGGAGACGAAGAGCCACGCGCTCTGGAAGACCCGCAGGGCTCCAGCTCGGTCTTCTCGGCCGACCCGCATGGCCATTTCCGAAGCGGCCGCCGTGCCGAACCCCAGGTCGGAGAGGGCCAATTGCGCCGGAATTCCGCTGAGCACGAGCCACTCCCCCGCCCGGTCGATTCCCCACAGGCGGACGAAAAGGGCCATGCTGACCAGGCCGATGATGGTGCTGATGACCTGGCCTACACCGTTCGCGGCGAGGCCCTTCTTCAGTCGTTGTCCCAGTGCCGTGGCCATCCGTGCGCCCAGGAACATTGTTCCATACGCCGGAGGACTTCAGGCCGGAGATGATTCAGGCCGGTTCAATCTTCGGCCAACAGCCCGGCCGTGACCATGCGCTTGAGGATTCGGCAGGTCCGGTCAAGAGCCTCTTCCTGGGTCAAGGAATCGAAGGGGGTGGTGATCGCGGCGTGGGCGGTGGAGATGCAGAACCAGGTCAGTGCGCCGGAAAAGTCCAGGCTGGAGGACGAAGGCTTGACGATTCCGGCGGCAATGAGATCTTCCACGCGGAGGCGGACCTCTTCGGTGAAGGATTCGCTGCGGTCGACGACTCGGGCCAGAGTCTGGAACCCATCGGCCGCCTCCCACATGAGCAGGCGGGTGTACGTGCGGTTTTGGACCAGAAATCCGGCGTAGTCGCAGAGCAGTCCGCAGAGCCCTTCGAGCGTGCGCGGGCGGTTGCCGGATTCCATCTGCTTTCGGCCGGCGAGCACCTGGGCGCGCACGACCGCCTCATAGAGGCCTTCCTTGTTGCCAAAGTAGTGGTAGACCATGCGGATGTTCACGCCGGCATCACGCACGATTTCGTCCACTCGTGAGCCGTAAAACCCCTTGTCGGCGAACGCCTGACAAGCCGAAGACAAAAGGGCCTCTCGGACCGACCTTGATGCCGGACCCGGATCGTCAGGGCTCTGGGGAGAGTCGGAATTGGGTTTCAGGCCGATGTCCTCCGCATGGACCGCCTTCCACTGGCGGCGGATTCGATATCACCAAAAGATACCGAATTTCGGCCGGTTCAGATGAGGTTCGGGGCCGTAAAATTATACTTACCCGGGGCCCATCCCGGCGTCCTCATGGTCGGGGCGACTGGATTCGAACCAGCGACATCTGCCACCCAAAGACAGTGCTCTACCAGGCTGAGCTACGCCCCGCAGGTCCGAACCGAATGTACCCGGAGCGGGCCCGTCGCACCGGACCGGACCGGGCAGGGTCACAATTTCCCCGTGCCATCGCCCTCCATTCGCCTCAGCCGGATTCCGCCCTACCTCTTCGCCGAGATCGCCCGAGCCAAGCGCGAGGCGATCGCCCGAGGCGTGGACGTGATCGACCTCGGCATCGGCGATCCCGACATCCCCACGCCTGAACCGATCATTCAGGCCCTGGAACAGGCGGTCCGAACCAGGCCCGAGACCCACCGCTACGACGAGTCGGCCCGGGGCTGGGTCCCGTTCCTGGAAGCGGCGGCCGACTGGTACGGCCGCACCTTCGGCGTGCCGCTCGACCCGGCCCAGAACTTCTGTCAGGTGATCGGGAGCAAGGAGGGCCTGGCGCACCTCGCTTGGGCCTATCTGGACCCGGGCGATGTCTGCATCGTGCCGAATCCGGGCTACCCGGTCTACAAGGTAAACGCCTTGATGGCCGGGGCCGAGGTCTTTGAGACTCCGCTGAAGGAGGCCAACGGATGGCTCCCCGACCTCGCCGAGATCCCGACCGATGTCGCCCGACGGGCGAAGCTCTTCTACGTCTGCTACCCGCACAACCCGACGGCTGCGGTGGCGACGCCGGAGTTCTATCGCGACGCGGTGGCCTTCTGCCGGGACCACGACATCCTCCTGGTCAACGACATGGCCTACGCGACGGTCACTTTTGACGGCTTCCAAAGCCCGACCGCCCTGCAGGTCGAAGGGTCGATCGACCACGTCTTGGAATTCCACAGCCTCAGCAAGATGTACAACATGACCGGGTGGAGGCTCGGCTTCGCGGCCGGCTCGCCGGAGGCGGTGGGGCACCTGCAGCAGCTGAAGAGCAACATCGACAGCAAGCAGTTCGGGGCGATCAGCGAAGCCGGGGCCGAGGCTCTTA
>JAKRSE010000338.1 GCA_022402505.1 Fimbriimonadaceae bacterium
CGACCATCCTGGACACATCCAAGGAGACCTGCGAGACCGGGACACGATGCGCCGGGCCTGCGAAGGAATGGACGCCGTCTGCCACAACGGTGCGGCCGCCTGGAACATCCCCGACCGGCCGGGCGAGTGCTTCGACATCAACGTCCGGGGGACCTGGACCGTGATGGAAGCGGCGGTCGAGGCCGGGGTCCAAAGAGTCATCTTCCATTCGAGTCTCCACGCGATCGGGGTTCCCGGGGTTCGGATTCCTTTGCGCGACGACCTGCCTCGGCGGATCGCCTTCGAATATCAGGCGTCCAAGGCGGCGGGTGAGACGATCGTGGAGGGCATGGGGCGTCATGCCGGGATCACAACGCTGGCCCTCCGCAGCACGGCCATCATGGACGAGCGGCGACTGAGCTGGGGCCAGAGACACACTCCTGAGGAGCAGGAGCAGCAGATGAGCTACAGTCTCGGCGGCTTTGTGGCGGCAGGCGACGTCGCTCGGGCGGTGCTGGCGGGACTGACCCGGCCGCTGACCGGGCATTCGGCCTGCCTTCTGGCTCACCGGGAGATCGGCTCGCGGCTTCCGACGCGAGAGTTCGTCGCCCGCTATCTCTCGGATCTGGAGGTCGATCCGGATTGGAGCCTTGAGGGGCGCAACGGCCTGATCGACACCAGGGCCTCCCGCGAACTGCTCGGCTGGGAGGCCCAAAGAGACTGGGAAGACGTGATCGCCGGCCGGATCAGTTGATCGACATCGGCATGATCACGCAGAAGTGATTCTCGCCGTCTTCGGTGGGTCGGATGATGGCGGCCCGGCTGGCGTCGGTCAGTTCGGCGACGACTCCCTGCGAATCCATCGCCTGGATCGCTTCCAGGATGAACTTGCCGTTGAAGGCGATGTCCAGGTCCCCGTTCCGGCTGACGACTCCGACCTCTTCCTTCGCGTCGCCCTTTTCCGGACTGCTGGCGGTGAGGATCACCTTGTCGCCCTGACCGCTGAACCGGATGCGGTTGCCGCCGTCGCGGGCCATGATGAGGGTCCGCCGCAGGTTGGCGTAGAGTTCTTCTCGGTCCAGCATCCAGCTCCGAGTGTATTCTGCCGGGATGACACGCTCCCAATTGGGGTACTTACCGGAGAGCAGCTGAGCCACGATCCGGGCATGGCCGACATCCAGGCTGAGGCGCTGGTCATCGAACTTGATCGTGATCTCCTGATCTTCCGTGACGCCCAGAAGCTTGAAGGCTCGCAGAACCTTGGCGGGCACGACCGCCTCCAGGCTGTTGCCGATGCCGGGCTGGGGAACCTTCTGGATCGCCATCCGGTGGATGTCGGTGGCGACAAGGGTGAGGACTTCGCCGTCATAGGTGAAGAGGACTCCGGTCAGGGTCGCCTTGATGTTGTTGTCGGCGCAGGCGTAGAGCACCCGGTCCACGGCGTTCATCAGCCGGCCGTAGGTGAGGGTCAGGACCGATTCTTCCGGCACGTCCGGAGTCGGAGGAAACTCGGCGACGGTGCCGGAGACCATCTTCCACTCCGACATGCCGTGCCGCAGCACCAGGTGACGATCCACCATCTCCAGGGTCATCGGTCCAGGCCCCAGTGCGCCCAGGATGTCCGCCAAAAGCTTCTGGTTGACGCAGACGGCTCCCTCCGTCTCCACGTCGGCAGCCACTCCGGCTTCGGCCCACATCTCGGAATCGCAGCCGCTGAGCTGGATGCGTCCCTCGGAGGCGACGATCTTCACATTCGTCAGCACGGGCGTGGCGGCTCGGGTCGAGCTTGCCGAAGAGGCGAGAGCCAGGGCTCGATTCAAATCGTTGCGGTCGACGGTGGCCTTCATGGGGAGATCGGTCTGTGGGGAAACCATGCGAAATTCAGTCCTGGATGGGCAGACTATACTGCCAATGGGGGGCGGCCGGCCGGTCCGTCTCAAGCTCGATGCCTTCGGCTTCCCAGGCCAGCTTCACCCGGTCGATGCTCTCGGAGGTGTAGGCGGGCGCCTCGGATTCCCTCAGGGCCTGGACGACCATCTTCAGCGAGGCCCGGTCGACCGCCGCTTCAGAGTCGGTCGCCAGCTCGGCCTCCAGGACCTCTTTGGCCTCCAGAGGGAGGGCGTCGTCCACGTCCAGGTCGATGAGCGTCTGTTTGTCGAGCCGATCCTTCATGGTCTTCTGTCCAGGGTGGAACCCAGTTTGTCCCGCAGGGCGCGGCGGCCGCGATAGAGCCGGGATTTCAGCGCGGGAACGCTGATGTCCAGAACCTGGGCCGCCTCTTTGGCGCTCAGATCCTCCAGGTCGCAGAGTCGAAGCGGATCCTGGTATTCCTGCGGCAGATCCTTCAAGGCCTGCTGCACGGTCACCCGAAGAGCCGATTTCTCCTCTGTTCCAGTGTAATGCGCCTCGGGCGGGAGTTCCAGGAGTTTGTGCTGCCGCATCTTGTCGATGCAGAGATTCCGGGCGATCCGGAACAGCCAGGTCCGGAAGGCTCCATCCGCCTTCAGCTCATGGGCTCGGCGGAGAACCCGCAGGAACGTCTCGCTGGTCGCGTCCTCGGCGTCGGTCCGGTTGCCGAGCATCCGGTAGGCGTAGCGGAATATCCTCTCGCCGTAGAGCGCGTGAAGCCCTTCGAGGGCGGATGTGTCCCCCTCGGCCAAGGCCTTGAGATATCGGCGCTCCAGAAACGAGTCATCCCCCATGAGATCAAACATGAACCGCCGGCCAAGCCGCCGCCGTTTCCGCCGATACGATACCCCCGTTCCGCCCCGCCCATCCCGTCACTTTTGCGGGGGCGGGGGATCGGTTCGGCCTTTCGGTCACAATGGGGCTCCAGGATGAAGGTCGTCGATCATCTGGCCCGGGCCGACCGTTGCCTCTTCAGCTTCGAAATCCTTCCTCCCAAGAAGGGACAGGGCGTTCACGAACTCTTCCAGACGGTCGAAGAGCTGCTGCCGTTCTCGCCCGCCTTCATCGACGTGACGGCCCATGCGACCTCGATCGACTATCGCGAGGTCGGCGGCGGGATGCTGAAGCGGGTTCCACTGCAGAAGCGGCCCGGCACCCACGGCCTCTGCGCGGCCATCCGCTACCGATACGGCGTGGATACGGTGCCGCATCTGCTCTGCAGCGGCTTCAGCCGGGACGAGACCGAAGACGCCCTGATCGAGCTCGGATTCCTGGGGATCGATACGGTGATGGCCCTGCGGGGTGATCCGGTTCACGGAGAGAAGCGGTTCCTGCCCCGCGAAGACGGCCATTCGAACGCCCATGAACTCGTCGCCCAGATCTCGGCCATGAATCGGGGCGAGTACCTTCACGATGCGGAATCCGCCCCGACGGACTTCTGCATCGGAGTCGCCGGCTACCCGGAAAAGCATGCCGAGTCGCCGAACCTGGAGGTCGATCTGGCCCGGCTGAAGGCCAAGGTGGACGCCGGGGCCGACTTCCTCGTCACGCAGATGTTCTTCGACAACGCCGTCTACTTCGGGTTCGTCGAGCGTTGCCGTCGGGCCGGAATCACGGTGCCGATCATCCCCGGCCTGAAGCCCGTCACGACGAAGGCGCATCTGGTCAGCCTTCCGGCCACCTTCAACATCGACCTTCCGACCGACCTGGCCGAAGCGGTCGAGAAGGCGCCGACGCCGGCAGCCGTCCGAAAAATCGGGATCGACTGGTCGGTCGAGCAGAGCCGGGGCCTCATCGCCGGCGGCGCTCCCTGCCTTCACTACTACACGATGAGCCGGGCGCAGTCGATCCGTGAGATCGTGGCCGCCGTGTTCGGGTAGCGTCGCGACGTGCTGGAACAGCTGCTGGATTCCTGGGATCGCCAGGCCCGGATCATCGACTCCCTGGCAGGTCTGGTCACCGAGGAGGTTCGGAAGGCGCAGCCCTCGCCGGATGGCATGGCGCTCGACATGCAGCTCGCCCACATCCACCACTGCCGCCGAGGCTGGCTGAACAGCTTCGATCCGGCCAGGCTCGGCGAATCCGGCCGGGTCCTTGTCGAGACCGGAGACGGCTATGTCGTGATTGAAGATCTGGACCAGGTGCGGGCCGAGCTCCGGCGCAGCGCGGCTTCCGTTCGGGCGGCCGTCCAGGCGGGGATGGAGTCCGGCGGGGGCTCGATGGGGCCCTATGAGAACCCGATCCTCTTCCTGCAGCACATGGTCTGGCACGAGGGCTGGCACGCGGGCCTCCTGATGCTGGGCCTCCGTCTGGCCGGCCGCGAGCCCCCGGAGACCTGGGAAGAGACCCACATCTGGGAGCTCTGGCGGGGCCCCGAGGGGTGAGACCCCCTCAGAGCCGCGCGGCCAGAGCCAGGAGCGCATCGCGTACGAGGGCCGGCTCCCGAATCTCTTCCAGATAGGCCGCCGGCGATTCTCCGTGCCTCAGGCCGATGCTGATCGCCTGCATCAGCGCGTCGAGCATGGCCCGCGTCTGCGGGTCGGCATCGTAGGCGGTCGCCGCGACCTCATCGACCCGTCCCCGTTCGTCCCGGAGGATGTGAACCAGGACCCGCCCGGCTGCGCTCCGGACCCGGAGGGTTTCGCTGCCGGGAGAAGCCGCTTCGACCCGGGATTCGGGAAGCCGCACCGCGCCCCAGGGGGCCGTTGGTTCGGTCTGTTCGGGTTCCGTGGCCTGGGCTTCGGGCTCCGCAAGATCGGACGTCTCGACTGCCGTCGCCGGGGTCTCGGGTTCGGTCGGTTCGGGTTCCGTGGCCTGGGCTTCGGGCTCGGCGAGATCAGACGCCTCGACTGCCGTCTCCGGAGTTTCGGGTTCGGGGATTTCAGGTTCCGTGGACTGGGCTTCGGGCTCCGCGAGATCAGACGCCTCGACTGCCGTCGCCGGGATTTCGGGTTCGGGCGGTTCGGGTTCCGTGGCCTGGGCTTCGGGTTCGACGGGCTCAGACTCCTCGACTGCCGTCGCCGGGATTTCGGGTTCGGGCGGTTCGGGCTGTTCGGCTTCGGGAGCCTCGACTTCCACCGCCGGAGTCTCGGCGACACCCTGGGCGGCGAGGGCTGCGGCGGTGACGGTGGCGCTGACGGCGGCCAGGCTGGCGGCTTCGCCGGCTCCAGTGGAGGTCTCCGCCGGAGGCTCAGGTGAGGCAGAACCGTCAGACCCTTCGAGCCGGTCAGCCTCCGCCTGATCCGCAGCCGCCCCGGCGACCGCAAACTCCGTCTGAGGAAGCCCGCTCTGCACGGCCAGACTCTTCAGGCCGTTCAGAAACGCATCTGGAACCCCAGCCGGGACGTGAATCCGGTGGGCAAGCGGCGATTCCACGAACGGGGCCACGGTTGCCGCCAGGCTGACCTGGGCATTCGGATGGAAGGGAGCCGGGCCGAGCGCCGTCCGGAAGGCGGCTGCCGTCTCGGCATCCACGCCCTTGGAGGCTGGGTCCAATCCGGCCCGGAGAGCCTCGGTCAAGAGGTCTCGATCTTCGTCGGAAATCCCTCGGGCCCGCAGAGCGTTCCTCACTTCGGCTCGGTCAACCCGGTCGCCGTCCAGCGTCGGGATCGCCTCGGCCTGGCGGGAGATCGGGTCCAGAATTGCATCGGCCTCTTCCGGCATCCTGCCCGCCACCGGCTCGGGATCCAGGCAGCCGAAGGTGTCCACGGCCCGGATCGCTTCGATCATCATCGCCGAGGCCTCCTGTCGCCACCGGCTGGATTCGGCAGCCCGAGCCTGCGGGGGCAGATTTTTCAGGCTCTCCTCCGCCCTCCGCAGGCGGTCGAGCCCGGCGGCCTTTGCGCTCAGGTCCGCAAGGTCGGACCGGACGGAAGCCATGCGCGACTGCTGCACCATCGCTTCCGCGAGGATGATGCCGGCCAGAGCCCCGGCCACGCCGTGAGCCCGCGAGCCGTCATAGGCCAGCCGAGAGGACATGAAAAGCCCGGCGAGATTCGTCCAGGCAACCTGGCCCCGGACTCCCGATTCCAGCGCGGTGCCCGCCGCGGCCAGCATCAGAGTTCGGACCACGCTCCGCATCGAGGCGAGCTCGAAGCTGTCCGTGGCCGGGCTGTAGAAGGCGGTCAGGTTCAGGGCTCCGATGACGGAAGCCTCGTCCCGGGCGACCCATCCCATGCCCTTGGCGAAGAGGGCGGTCAGCTCGTCGGCCACCGTGTCCCGATCTTCTTCCGAAGCGACGAGCCGGGCGCGGTAGGCAGCCGCCGCCAATTCGGAGGCCCGGTCGCGGAGCAGGTCGGCGGGAGTGCGACTGCCGCCTTCCTGGAGCAGCCTGCGGACCGACCCATCGGACCAGGCGCCGGGAGCCGAGACCGTTCGGCCGTCGATCACCCGATCTCCCATGGGGATCAGGGTGAGCGGGTCACGGCCGGCCCGCGTCAGATAGCGGGCCGCCGTACCGGCGGGGCGGGGTTCGGCATCGTGAGTCGACATCGCTCGTCGATGGTTCAACTGCAAGCCTTCTGCCAAGATCGCCTCTCGGGACCCTCTCGGGACCAAAACCGGTGACTCTCCGAGGTTTTCCGCCTCGTGAGAACCTCCTCCCTCCAGTCTGCTGCCGGCCTACTTGAAGAAGTCGAACGCTTCGAGCTTCTGCTTGACGGCCTGCAGGAAGCGGCCGGCCATGAGGCCGTCCACCAGCCGGTGGTCGTAGGTGAGCACCAGGTTCATGATCGACCGGATGGCGATCATGTCGTTCACGATGACGGGCTTCTTCACGATGCCGTAGGTTCCGAGGATGCCGCTCTGAGGGGCGTTGATCATCGGCGTGCCCAGCACGGCGCCATAGCTGCCCGGATTCGTCAGGGTGAAGGTGCCGCCCTGAACGTCGTCCACCCCCAGCCGGCCCTCGCGAGCCTTCAGGGCGATCTGCTCCAGGTCCTTGGCGATGTCGATCACCGACTTGGAATGGCAGTCGCGGATGACGGGGACGATGAGCCCGCCCGAGCCGTCCTTGCCCAGCGAGACGGCGCAGCCCATGTGGACGCCCTTGTTGACCAGGATCTTGTTGTCCGGCATCAAGGCCGCGTTCAGCATGGGGAAGTCCATCAGAACCTCGGTCACCGCCTTGATGAAGAACGGCGTGTAGGTGAACTTCACCCCGTACATCTGAGCGAAGGCGTCCTTGTTCCGGGCCCGGAATTCGACCATCGGCGTCACGTCCACCTCGATCAGCGTGGAGACCACGGGGACCTGGCTGCTGCGGACCATCGCCTCGGCGATCATCTTCCTCATGCCCACCAGCGGCACGATCTCCTGACCGTCGCCTGCGACCGTCGGGGGTGCATCCTTGAGGGCGGGCATGGACGGGGCAGGACTCGAAGCCGGAGCCGCCTTGCCGCCGCCCGCGAGGAAGGCTTCAAGGTCGGCCTTGGTCACCCGTCCGCCGGAGCCGGTGCCCTTCACGCGGGCGAGATCGGCGGTGGAGAGGCCGGCTTCCTTGGCCATGGCGCGGACGAGAGGCGTGTAGAAGCGGCCGTCGTCGCCGGCGGGCTCGGGTTCCGGAGCCGCGACGGGCTCGGGGGACTTCGCCGGAGCCTCGGTCGGGGCGGGAGCCTCGGCGGCGGGAGCGGCCGAAGAGCCTCCTCCGTCGGCGATCAT
>JAKRSE010000339.1 GCA_022402505.1 Fimbriimonadaceae bacterium
AGGGAAGTCGCCGCCCCGCCACTTGGGGTCCCTCAAGACGGCTTGGCGGGCCGTTTCGTTGAACCCGATCTGCATCGGGCTGTGGGCGCCGCAGGAGGCGGTGACCCAGGCTCGGTCCAGCCGGTCAGGGAAGCGGACGGCCCACTCCAGGACCTGCATTCCGCCCATGCTCCCGCCGGCCGCCATCCGCAGTCGGGGGATGCTCAATCTGTCCAGAAGGATTGCCTGGGCTCGGACCATGTCGCCGATCGAGGGGAAGGGGAACCGGCTGCCGAGCCGCACGCCGTCGGAATCCAGCGTCCCCGGTCCCGTGCTGCCCTGACAGCCGCCGAGCACGTTGCTGCAGAGGATGAAGTGCTCGGCGGGGTCGATGGCTCGGCCCGGCCCGACCATGCGGCTCCACCAGCCTGCGGCGTGGGAGTCGCCGCTCAGGGCGTGACAGATCAGGACCGCGTTGTCGCGACTCTCGTTCAGGGTCCCCCAGGATTCCCAGGCGAGATCGGCGTTCTCCAGCCGGGCCCCAGACTCCAACTCGAAGGGCCCCAGACCGGTCACATGCCGTGAGCCGGCCTGGGGGGTGAGCCGCTCGTTTTCCTGAAACAGGCCTTCATCCATCATCGCCGAAGTCGGCCCGGCTCAGTCGCGTCCGAAGAGGGCATCGAAGAAGCCGCGCTTCTTCTTGGGAGGCTCAGGCCGAGGGGCGGCCTGCCGGGAGGCGCCGTTGTCTCGGAGCGGGTCATAGGTGATCGTCGGCCGATTGAGGGGCTGCGGGGCCGGGCGTGCAGGCGGCGGAGCATCGGGCATCACCCGCCGGGCGGCATTTCCTCCGGTGGGTTCCGGGGGTTCGGGAGCCGGCTCGGCCTCCGGAATGGCCTCCTCGACCATCGGCATGGCTTCCGTGGGCAGGGGAGCAGCCTCCTCTTCCGGAGCCTCGGCTTCGGTCGAGCCGGTGTTGATGATCTCGGCTTCATGCGGCCGCATGTGCCGCTCGGTGGTCATCTGTTCGGCCGGAGAACGGCGGACCTGTCCGCCCTTCTTGTCGCCGAGTGCGACGATCCGCATGAACTCACCCGGGTCCTTGGCCTTGCTCTTGGCGACCTCCAGATCGACCAGGCCACGTTCGACCAGGGTCGCAAGGCTCTGGTCCAGCGTGTTCATCTTCTGCTTGTTGCCGGTCTGGATGATCGAGCTGATCTGGTAGGTCTTGTTCTCCCGGATCAGGTTTCGCACGGCCGAGGTGCAGTTCAGAACCTCGTAGGCGGCGATCCGCCCTCGGTGGTCCTTCCGGGGAACCAGGGTCTGACTGATGACCCCGAGCAGGTTCACCGAGAGCTGCATTCGGATCTGCTGCTGCTGGTGCTGCGGAAAGACGTCGACGATTCGGTCCACCGTCTGCAGGGCATCGACCGTGTGCAGGGTGCCGAAGACGAGGTGACCCGTCTCCGCGGCCGTGATCGCCAGGTGGATCGTCTCCAGGTCCCGCATTTCGCCGACAAGGATCACGTCGGGGTCCTGGCGCAGGACGTACTTGAGGGCGTTGGCGAAGCTGAGGGTGTCCACGTCCAGTTCGCGCTGGTTGATGAGCGCGACGTGGTCATCGTGGACGAACTCCACCGGGTCTTCGACCGTGACGATGTGGCATTCCAGCGATCGGTTGATCGCATCGACCATGGAGGCGAGGGTCGTCGACTTGCCGCTTCCTGCCGGGCCGGTGACGAGGACGAGTCCGCGTGGACGTTCGATCAGGTCGTAGCAGAGCGCCGGGAGCAGGAGTTCCTCCATCGTCTGGATTTCGAACGGAATGGCCCGGAAGATCGCCTGATTCACTCCGCGCTGCCGGAAGAGGTTGCCTCGGAATCGGCTGACGCCGGGGACTTCCACGGCGAAGTCGAGTTCGAGCGTGTCCTCGAACTTCTTCACCTGCTGATCCCGCAGCATGTGCCGGATGGCCCGCATGAAGTCGTCCTCGCTGAACGGCGGAACGTCCGTCAGTTCGACCAGGTCGCCATAGACCCGGACGAAGACCTTGCCCGTGTCGGTCTTCAGGTGGAGATCCGAGCCGTTCATGCCCACGGCGCGGGTCAGCAGGCCGGGGATGTCAAGCAGAAGCGGCCTCCACAAGTCCGTCGCGGGTGGCGCGGCGGATGAATTCGGCCGTGTTGCTGCACTTGGCCAGAGCGTGTTCGTAGTCGATGACCCCTTCCTTCAGGAGCCGAAGAAGACAGCCATCCAGGGTCTGCATTCCGTGCTCGGCTCCGGTCTGGATGTCCTGGGGCAGCTGATGGGTCTTGCCGTCGCGGACCATCGTCCGAATCGACGGGGTGACGGTCATGACCTCGAACGCGGCGACCCGGCCCTTGTTGTCCCGAGTCGGCAGAAGCGTCTGGCTGATGACCGCCTGAAGCGTGACGCTCAGCTGGGTCCGAATCTGGGCCTGCTGGTCGGGGTCGAAGACGTCCACGATTCGGTCGATGGTCTGAGCCGCGTCGACGGTGTGCAGGGTGCTGAAGACGAGGTGGCCTGTTTCGGCCGCCGTGATCGCCAGCTGGATGGTCTCGAGGTCCCGCATTTCACCCACGAGGATGATGTCCGGGTTCTGCCGCATGACGTGGCGGAGGGCTTCCGCGAAGCTGTGGGTGTCCACGCCCAGCTCCCGCTGGTTCAAGATCGCCTGCTTGTCCTGATGCACGTACTCGATCGGATCTTCGATCGTAATGATGTGCTTCCTCTGGTCCTGGTTGATCTCGTTGATCATGGCGGCCAGGGTGGTGGATTTTCCGCTGCCGGTCGGTCCCGTAACCAGGATCAGGCCGCGGGGGAGCTTGACGAGCCGCTTGCAGACCGGGGGAAGCCCCAGTTCATCGACGGTCTTGATCCGGTAGGGGATGAGGCGGAAGACGGCTCCCATCTTGCCCCGCTGCCAGAACATGTTGACTCGAAAGCGGGCCAGGCCGGGGACGGCGTAGCTCAGGTCGACTTCCTTGAAGCTGTGGAACTTCCGGAGCCTCTCCTCGGAAAGGAGGGGAACCAGCAGGGTCTCGATGTCGGTCTCCGACATGACCGGGAAATCGGTCCGTCGCAGGTCCCCGCGAACCCTCATCAAGGGAGGGTTGTCCGCCTTGAAATGGAGGTCGCTGGCATCGAGTTCCACGACCTTGCGCAGGAGTTTATGCAGGAGGTCAGTCATCGTCGCGGCCGGATCATCGTCTCAGCATCTGCTTGAGTTCGGAGACGATTCCCGCGTTCTGCAGGGCGATCTCCTCCGAGATGATGTCTGCTTTGACATATCGGCAGAGGGCTTGGTTCATGGTCTGCATGCCCCAGTAGGCCCCTTCGTTCATGTGATGGTACAGATCTCCGAAGGCGCCGTCCTCAATCGCTTTGCTGACGGTGGGGGTGCAGATCAGGATTTCCGCGCAGACCACTCGGCCGTTTCCGTCCTTGCGGGGGATCAGCTTCTGGGCGATGATCGCCCGGAGCGAGTTGCTCAGCCGCTGGCAGAGGTGATGCTTTTCGTGCGGCGGGAACATGTTCACGACGCGGTCGAGGGTTTCGTAGGCCGAAGACGTGTGGACGGTGGAGAAGACGAGGTGGCCCGTTTCACCGGCCTGCAGGGCCGTGTGCATCGTGATCGTGTCGCGCATTTCGCCGATGAGGATCACGTCCGGAGCCTCTCGGACCACGGCGCGCATCGCGGGCATGAAGTCCTCGGTGTCGATGTGGACTTCGCGCTGGCTGACATAGGCCATCTTGTCCTTGTGCTCGACTTCGAGCGGGTCTTCGATGGTGACGATGTGAACCCTGCGACCCGCGTTGATGATGTCGATCAGGGCGGAGAGGGTCGTCGTCTTGCCGCTGCCGGTCGGTCCGGTGACCAGAATCAGGCCCTGCTTGTGCTTGGTCTGTTCGCCCAGGCTCCCCGGCATTCCCAGCTCTTCCAGGGACTTGATCCGGGAGGGGATGACCCGCATGACGCTCGCGGGGCCGCCGCGCTGGAAGTACAGGTTGCAGCGGACGCGGCACTTGCCCGGAAGGACAAAGGACATGTCGTACTCGTGGTTCCTCTCGAAGACGGCCCTTTGACGCTCGGTCAAGACCTGATCGTAGAGCTCCCACAGCTTCTCCTCGGTCATCACCGGCCAGGGGCCGCCGGGCAGCTCGCTGACGGAGCCGAACCGCTTGATGCGGGGCTCGCAGCCGACCTTGAGGAACAGGTCCGAGCCGCCGCTCTCAAAGACCACGTCGATCAGATCATGCAGGGTGAAATTCGGTGAAGACATGGTTCGAGGTCACCGCTCTTCCCGGTCAGGCTGCGCACTCCCCCGGGGCTTTCGCGACGCGGCGAAGTATACCAATGCCGCGACCAGAATGCTTCCGCCGGCAAGCAGACCCAGATGAACGAGAGAAATGGGCTGCGGAGCGGGGCTCTCTGCCTGGGTGGAGGCCGGGGCGCCCGGCACGGGAACCTTCAGCTTCCGCGGGTCCTGAGTCCGGAGCCAGACGCGGTACTCCAACCCCGGAGGCTGGTCCGTGGCAAGAGCGGCGATCGCCAGATGTTCGCCATAGAAGGAACGAATGACCCCTTCGCCCGGCCTCATGCCCTCCAGGTTGATGCTCATCGAATCGAGTGAAAACGGCTCCGGGGCGCCGGCGAAGGCCTGGATCAAGGGCTCCAGCTGGACCCGTCCGGTCTGCAGATCCATGAGGCCGTCCACGGCGAAGGAGGCCATGACAAAGGACTGGTCCGGATTGGACCCGACCTGGTTCACCGCCACTTCGAGGCCCCGTACCGACGAACCGAGCAGGCTCCCCAGGGCGGCGCACTGGGTCCGGAGGAGATCGGTCGGATACTCGGGGTCCAGCATCGTCACCCGGACCAGGTCGGGCCCGAACCGATGTTCCCGCACGACGATGGACGCGCCGATCCGCGGCATGGCCCGGACCAGATCGATCGGTTCCGGAGCAGGCGGAGCGGAGGAGGCAGGAGGACCCTGAGCCAGGGCAGCCGACGAAGCCAGAACCGAAAGGACAGACAGACAGACGCCAAACGGCCGCACGGCCTCAAGGTACCCGCATGGTTCGCCGACAATGGTCGGCAAAACCCGCGGGTCGCGGAACTCGGCCGAACTGCCGTGCGTCTGCAATGTCTCGGAGTCGAAGGGCGTAGAGCATGGACGACGGCCGAATCGGACGGTGGGAAACTGAGCATGATGTCTGAAGACGTGGAAATGATGGAAACGGCCAGCCCGTTTCAGCTGACCGGCAACGGTTTCCAGAAGCTGAAGGACGAGCTCCATCGCCTGACCGTGGTCAAGCGGGCCGAGATCGCCGAAAGGATCCGGGACAGCAAGGACCACGGCGAGTTCAGCGAGGACAACTCGGAGCTGGATGAAGTCAAGCAGCAGCAGGCGATCGTCGAGAACCGGATCTCCGAGCTGAAGGCGGTGCTCTCCACTGCGGAGGTCATCGAGGAGTCAGCCATTCCCGTCGACCGGGTCGGCCTCGGCACCGTCGTGGAAGTGGAAGACGATGAGCGGGAAATCCGCTTCAGCGTCCGGATCGTCAGTCCGGTGGAATCCGACCCGGACAACGACCTCATTTCCGACGACAGTCCCATGGGCCAGGCGCTCTGGGGACTGAAGCCCGGGGATGTCGCCGAGTTCGATGCCCCCGTTGGGCTGATCCGGTACAAGGTCCTGTCTCTGAGCCGATGATTCGGCCGGGGACCCTCCCCCCGTTCCCGGCAGACCGCAGGTATTCTTGGAGGGCCCATTGATCTCTACGGTCCTTCGGGCATCACTTCCATGAGCAAGAAAGAACCCGCCGCTCCCAAAGCAGGCTCGATTGCGACGCTCCCCAAGATGCGGCGCGGCCTCAAGGGCTTCTACCAGGACCTCATCGTTGAAATGCGCAAGGTTTCCTGGCCGACTCCCAAGGACAGCACCCGCATGTCCGGCATGGTTCTCGGTGTCTGCGGACTCGTGGTTCTCATCCTCTTCGGCATCTCCACCGGCTTCGAAATCCTGTGGAGCATCGTGATGGGAGGGAACGGCTGACCCCATGGCGAAGGCCTGGTATGCCGTCCATACCATCAGCGGACACGAGAACAAGGTCCGCGAAATGCTCACCCGCCGAGCCGAGAGCCAGAAGGTCTGGGGACTCGACATCTTCGACATCCTGATCCCCACCGAACAGGAACTCGCCACCCGCTCCGGCAAGCGACGGGTGCTGGAAAAGAAGGTCTTCCCCGGCTACATCCTGGTGGAGATGAACCTGACCGATGACATCTACAAGCTGATCAAGAGCACCAGCGGCGTCACCGGGTTCGTCCAGTCCGGCAACAAGCCCGTGCCCATGGAAGACCGGGAGGTCCGGCTCATTCTCAAGAACCTGGAGAAGAGCCAGGAGGTCCCCAAGATCGTCTTCAACAAGAACGACGTCATCCGAGTGGTCGAAGGGCCGTTCGTGGACTACCAGGGCCGCGTGGAAGAGGTCAACGCCGAGCGCGAGAAGCTGAAGGCGATGATCACCATCTTCGGCCGAGACACTCCGGTCGAGCTCGACTTCAACCAGGTCGAAAAGCAGTAGGCCTGCCTCCCCGACCGTCACCGGGCCCGAACGCTCTCTCCGAGGTTCGGGCCTGGTACATTCAGCCCCATGTTTTTCGTCGTGGCGGCGGATGGAGAGAAGTACGGTCCGGCTGACCTGGAGACCCTGAAGGCCTGGGCGGCCGATCACCGCCTGGCCCCGGGGATGATGCTGGAGGATGCCGTCTCGGGAGCCCGCATTCGAGCGGAAGATCTGCCCGGGCTCTTTGCCTCGACGGAATCCTCAAGCGAGCCGCCGCCCCAGGCCACGCCGCCTGCTCAGCCGCAGATGTCGCCGCCGCAGGACAACCCTGCTCCCGGCCCGAACTACACCCAAAGCCCCTACGACCAGGTCCGGCTGCAGTCCGGGCCGATCTCTTCAAACACCCAGGGCCTGGAGATCTCCGTCTGGGTTCTGGGGACCATCAGCCTCTGCTTCTGCCCGATCTGCCTCGGCCCGATCTCGATCACCTGCGCCGTGCTGGCCCAGAAGCGGGGCAATCCGCGGGGACTCCTCCTCATCGGCTTCGCCATCGCGATGATGCTGATCGGCATGATCCTGGGCTTCGTGACCCTGATCAACAACCCGGAACTCCAGGAACTGCTCCGTCAAGGTCAGGGGCAGGGCTGAGCCCGTGAAGGTCCTGGTCACCGGCTCCCAGGGCCGTCAAGGCCTTCGGATCGTCCCGTTCCTGCTGTCGGAAGGCCACGACGTTCGGACGACCGACCGGGCCGGTTCCGACCATCCTGGACACATCCAAGGAGACCTGCGAGACCGGGACACGATGCGCCGAGCCTGCGAAGGAATGGACG
>JAKRSE010000340.1 GCA_022402505.1 Fimbriimonadaceae bacterium
GTCGAAGCCCGGCAAACCCGCCGCCTCGACGGGCAATCAGGGCCTGGGCCGACTGCTGCCGGAACCCCGCCTGAACCAGTGCGCCGACTTGGGCGGTGTTCAGGTTCGTCCGGGCGGTTCCGTCGTTCGACACGTTCGGGGCGGTGGAATCCACGGTGACCAGGTCGATCAGCGGGAGCTGAACGTCGGCCGACGCGTTCGTGAGGGCTCGCACCCGATCGCCGGCGGGCGGCTCGTAGAGGGTCGCCGCGTCGAAGCCGCGAATCGCGAGGACCTCGGTGACCGTGTCCAGCCGCCGAAGGGCCGCGTTGTAGGGAAACGCCAGGTTGTTGTAGAACTCGTCCTTCGCGCCCAAGGGCCGGGGCGTCTGCCCCTCCTCTCGCCAATCCTGCAGGCTGTCCACCTGCTCCTGGCTCAGCGGAAGGTTCAGCAGCTGCTCCTCGGTCGCATTGTTGAGGTTCACCAGGCTGCCGGCGTCGATGATCTGGATCCGGAAGGAGCCGCTGCCGACGAGAAACTCCTCGTTGCCCGCCTGGCCCAGATTCCACCATTCATCCTGATTCGTAAGGGCGTTGAGATTGGCCGCGGGCAGGGATGCCAAGGCCCGAGCCAGCCCGGCGTCGGCCGCCCGTTCCGCCCGGGTCAGGTCGAGGCGACGAAGCTGAAGGTCGGCCTCCACCCTGAGCCGCTCGGCCGCTGCGACGACGAAGACCGTCAGGACGGCGATCACCGCCAGCGCATAGACGAAGACCGATCCCCGGTCCCTGCGTCTCATGCCCCCTCCTCCGTCTGCGGGATCGCCGGGTTGTCCGGGGTGGCGTCGCTGTTGGGCACCGGGAAGGTGGCGACCCTCTCCGCATCCTCGCCCGGCCGGGTGTAGGTCATGCGCACGGCCGAAGGCAGCCTTCGAGGGAAGCCGGTCTCCTGGGTGTCCCAGGTCGGCTGCCAATCCTGCCCGTCGAAGAATTCGAAGCGGACCGATGCGAGATTCTCATCCAGGACTGACTGACGCCCGCCCTGGGTGGGATCGCCGTCGGACGGGCTCTGGATCCGGAGAAAGAAGCCTTCCTGGGTCGGAGCGTCTCCGATGCCGACCGGGCTGAGAGAGACCTCCTGGGGCGCTCCCTGCACTCCGAACCGGTCGTTCAGGTCCTCGGTCGTCGAATCTTCGATCCGGGCGGCTCGATAGGCGCGGTCCGGAGGGTCCGGCAGACGGACGAAGGTGAGGGTGTCGCTGGACGCACTGTCGTTCGTGCTGCTGTTCCCGATGAAGTAGGAGCCGGTATCGGCTTCGTCGGAGGTGATAAAGGCGGTCCGCAGAAGGTTCCTCACCCTTTGCTCCAGGCTGAGATCGGGCGAGACGGGGGGCGGCGTGGAGCGTGACTGCCAGCCGAGGGCCGCGGAATAGGCCGCGCTCAAGGCAAGGGTGAGGATCACCATGCCGGCGATGGCGATGATCAGCTCGATGAGGGTGAGGCCGCGCCGAGTCATTCCTCCGTCTCCTGCACGGCGGGCGCGGTGAAGACCAGGGTCTCGCTGATCGTCTCACCATCCCGGTCGGTCCGGCTGACCCGCACCCGCAGCAGGTCCAGATTCTCCGTGCCGGTCGGCTCCGTTTCAGCGGTCCATCGGTAATCCTGCTCTTCCGGGTTCTCGAAACCGCCTTCGGGTTCGACGAGGTAGGTCCGGGTGGCGGCAAGTTCGGCCAGCTTCGAGTCGGCCAGGCGGACCATGACCTCCCGCTCCTGCATCCGCCCCTGAGCCTGGCTCAAGGAGCTGAGCGCGCCGAACAGGGCGGCGACGCCCACCCCAACCAGCACGGCCGCGGCCAGAACCTCGACCAGGGAGAACCCCTTACGCCCTCTGTTCCAGCTCGCCTGCATCCCACTCCTCACTCTGCTGCAAGGGAAGTTCGTCCAACCCTTCGCGGACCGTTCCGTCGGATTCCACCAGGAACCAGAAGGTCCGATCTCCTTCACGGAACTGGATTCCGCCCGCCTCGGCTCGCCCGTCGGGTTCAAAGGTCAGACTCCAGACTTCCTCTCCCAGGTCCTCGGCTCCCCGCCGCAGAATGTCCGGATCGATCCCGGGAATGGCCTCGACCCGGGCGATCGCCTGGCCCTCTTCCGCTCCGATCTCCGGAAGGTCCAGCCCGGTTCCCGAGCCGCCCGCTTCGTCGTCGGCTGCCTGGACCTCCAGCCCGTTCCGCCAGGCGATTCTCACCGCCTGTCCTCGTGCCAACGCCGACTGGCTGGCCTGGGAAAAGATCCTCGCCGCGTCGGTGCGAAAGGCCTGACGGTCCGCCGAGTCCCGCATCGCAACCCAGCGGGGGAAGAGCACCAGAGACCCCAGGGCGAGCACGATCAGGACGACCGTGATCTCCACAAAGGTGAATCCGGAACGTCTGGATCGGGTCACTCGGATTCGATGATGTCGGCCGCGTTGCCTTCGCCGCCTTCCTGTCCGTCTGCGCCCAGGCTCAGCAGGAGGAAGGAGTCCTCGCCGTTGCTGCCCGGCCACTCGTAGATGTAGTCGTTGCCCCAGGGGTCCAGCGGGATCGCCTTGCTGGAATAGGGACCGCGCCAGTTGGGAGCGTCGGCGGGCTGGGTTCGCAGCGATTCGAGCCCTTCTTCGCTCGCCGGATATCGCCCGTTGTCGATCCGGAACTGGTCCAGCATCGACCGGAGGCTCGCCAGGTCGCTCAGGGCCTTGGACTGCTTCGCGTCTTCGGTCCGGCTGATGACTCGCGGCACGATCAGGGTCGCCAGGATCGCAAGGATCAGGATGACGACGATCAGCTCGATGAGGGTGAAGGCGCGGCGACGGAGGCTGCGGCCTTGGAGGCGGGTGCGGTGGGTGGGTTTCATGGGAGAAGCACCGCCGATCATCGGACCATCTCCTGGGCCTGAAAGATCGGCAGCATGACGCTGAGAACGACGAAGGCGACGAAGCCGCCCATCGCCAGGATGATGATGGGCTCCAGCAGGCTCGTCAGCCGCCGGAGGCCGGTTTCCACTTCAAAATCGAGGGTGTTCGAGACTCGGCCGAGCATCCGGGGGAGGTCGCCCGTCTCCTCGCCGATCGCCACCATGTGGGTGAGGACGGGCGGGAAGACCCCGGTGTCCTTCATCGCCTGGGCGATGCTGACGCCCTCCCGCACCTCGGCTTCGACGTCGCGGCTCTTGGCCTCGAAGATCTTGCTGCCGCCCGCCAGGCCGGCCAGGTGGAGGGCCTCCAGGATCGGGACGCCGCCGAAGACCAGCGTCCCGAGGACGCGGGCATAGCGGCTGACAATGATCTTCTGCTGCAGCGGCCCGAAGATCGGCAGGCCGAGGATGAATCGGTCGCGGGCGATCTGCCCCGCCTCGGTCGCCAGGAAGCCGCGGAGCAGCACAAGGCCGACTCCCAGGCCGATCAGCAGCGCCAGCCAGTTGTTCGTGAGAACATCCGTGGCGCTCATCAGAATTCGGGTCGGCGCCGGGAGGTCGGCGTTGTCGGCAAAGGCGGTGCTGAGGCGAGGCACCACAAAGGTCAAGAGGAAGACGACGACCATCAACGAGGTCGCGGTCAGGACGCCGGGGTAGACGAGAGCCGAGACCACCTGCGACCGTCGTGCGACATCGTTCTCTAGGAGGTCGGCCAGCTTTTCGGCCGATTCCCCGAACCGTCCCGACGCTTCGCCCGCCGCCAGCGACAGGGTGATGACGGGCGGGAAGAGCTTCGGATTCTTCGCCAGGGCGTCGCTGACGGGGAGGCCGCCGCGCACTTCGGAAAGGGCGTCGGCCGCCGCCTGGCTCAGCTTTCCGTTCTCGGTCTGCTCTCCCAGAATCTGCAGGACCCGGTCAAGCGGGAGTCCGGCCCCGGCGAGGTCGGCCATTCGCCGCATGAAGAGGGCGACGTCGGCCTTGGAGGCGTTCCCGCCCTTCTTGTCGCCTGCGGCTTGAGCGGTCGGGGAGGCCTTCTCCTCCCGAATTTCGGTGACGAAGCGTCCTTCGGCAGCCAGACTCTGGATCGCGGCCTGCTCGTCGGCGGCCTCGATTCTGCCCTCTTTGCTGCGGCCGGAGGGTTCCAGCGCCTTGTAGACAAAAGTCGTCATCGGGCCGCCTTACTCCAGGTCCTCGCGCTGGCAGACCCGCAGAACGTCATCGGCCGTGGTGGTCCCTTCCAAGACGCAGAGTCGGCCGGAACCGAGAAGGGTCCGCATCCCCTGGTGCTGAATCGCGTGATCGCGCATGTTGCTGGCGGGCGCACGATCGACGGTCATCCGGCGGATCGTCTCATCCACGACCAGCAGCTCATGGATCGCGAGTCGTCCGCGAAAGCCGGTTCCGCCGCACTTCTCGCAGCCCTTGCCGATGCGGAACGTGGCCGTCTTCGCCTCTTCGGGCGTGATCCCCACCGCCTCCAGGGCCTCGGGGTCGGGGGTGTCGGGGACGCTGCAGGTCGGGCAGTTCCGACGCACCAGTCGCTGGGCCAGGACTCCGACCACCGAAGAGGCGGCCAGGTAGGGCTCGACGCCCATGTCCAGAAGCCGGGTGAGGGCGGAAGGGGCGTCGTTGGTGTGGAGCGTGCTGAAGACGAGGTGTCCGGTCAGGGCGGCGTGGATCGCGATCTCGGCGGTCTCGTGGTCGCGGATTTCACCGACCATGATCACGTCCGGGTCCTGTCGGACGATGCTCCGAAGCCCGGACGCGAAGGTCAGCCCGATCCCTGCCCGAACCTGGATCTGCCCGACTCCAGGGAGCTGGTACTCGACCGGATCTTCGATGGTCAGAATGTTCCGCTTGGGGCTGTAGATCTCCTGGAGAGCGGCGTAGAGGGTCGTCGATTTTCCCGAGCCCGTCGGTCCGGTGACCAGGATCATCCCGTAGGGGATGTTGATGAGCTTGCGGAAGATCTCCAGGCTGTCCGGCCGCATCCCGAGCTCGGGCAGGGTCCGGGTGCTCTGCCCCTTGTCCAGGATTCGGAGCACGGCCCGCTCGCCGTGGACGGTCGGGATGACCGACACGCGAACGTCCACTTGACGGCCGGCGATGGTCAGCTTGATGCGTCCGTCCTGAGGCAGTCGGCGCTCGGCGATGTTCATCTCGCCGAGAATCTTCAGGCGGCTGATGAGGGCGTTGTGCATCCGCCGGGGCGGCTTCAGGGTTTCGAAGAGGATGCCGTCCACTCGGTAGCGGACCTTGATCTCCTTCTCGTAGGGCTCGATGTGGATGTCGCTGACCCCGTCGCGCACCGCCTGGGCGAACATCAGGTTCACCATCTGGACGACCTGCGCCTCGCCCGCCATCCGGGTCAGGTCGGCCAGGTCGTCGGTTTCGGCGTCGATCGTCGTCGAATCGTCGGTCGGGATCTCCTCCAGCATGCCGGAGAGAAACTTCTGTTCGATCCGGTCCTTGATGAGGGCGGGGTCGGCCAGAACCGGTTCCACGGGACGCCCGAGCAGCACGGCCAGCTCATCCAGAGAGGCCAAAGCCTCGGGACGGCCGATTGCTGCCACCAGGACTTCGCCGCGAAGATGCAGCGGAAGCACCTGACGCTTGAGGGCAAAATCGGGGGGAACAAGGGCCGCGACGGCGGGGTCCGGCTTCACTTCTTCCAGGTCCACCGTCGGGATGCCCAAGCCCGCGTAGACCGAGATCATGGAAGTGGATACGGGCGGATCGGTCATCTGTTCACCAGATTCTGTCGCGCCTGGGGCCCTCGGGGCGGGATTCTCTCCCAAACCCGCAAATCTGGCGTGTGGAATCGCCGCAGACCCGCCTTTCTCGCCGAATCCGCCTGAATTGCCGGTCCTGCCTCCGCCGGTTCAAGGCAGAAGGCCTTCGGCGGGCTGAGGACGGTCGGCAAAGGGTGAAGCGACCCTTGAGGTTTTCACCAAACATGCCGATAACGATGCTGGGTCTGCAGGTAGCACACGATGTACGAGCAGTATTGGGGATTGCAGGAAGCGCCGTTCAGCCTGACGCCGGACCCCCGTTTCCTTTATCTGAGCCGGGGGCACGAAGACGCGCTCATGATGCTCCACTACGCCGTCACCCGGAACAAGGGGGCGGCGATGCTCGCGGGCGCGATCGGACTGGGAAAGACCACGATCAGCCGTCGGCTTCTGGAGACCCTCGACCCGGTCCACCATCGGGTCGTCCTCATCGTCAACCCGATCCTGACCCCCACCCAGATGTACCAGGAGATCCTGAGCCAGCTGGATGTCCCGGTCGTCAGCCGCAACCGCCAAGTTCTGGTCCAGGAGCTGCACAAGGCTCTGGTCGAGCATTACGAACGCGGGCAGAAGGTGATCCTCATGATCGACGAGGCCCACCTGATCCGCTCGATCCACACCCTGGAAGAGCTTCGGCTTCTGCTCAACTGCCAGATGAACGACAGCTTCCTCATCAGCCTGGTCCTGCTGGGTCAGACGGAGCTGATGCCGAAGATCCACAAGGTCCCGGCTCTGGAACAGCGACTGGCCGTCCGCGCCTCCCTCAGGCCGCTCGATGTCAATGAAACGGGCGAACTCATCTACCACCGGATGAGGGTCGCCGGCTACATGGGCGAAAAGAGCCCCTTCACGCCGGAAGCCGTCCACCAGATCCATCGCCTGAGCGAGGGCGCTCCGCGGGTGATCATCCAGATCGCCGACAACACCCTGATGATCGGGATGGCCCGCAAGGTTGAGATGGTCGACGGATTTCTGACCCACGAGGTGGCGGAGGAATTCATGGGGGTGGCTGCATGAATCTGGCCGACGCCCTCCGACTGGCAGGCCGCACTCCGGCCGCACCCGAGCCCGAGCCGGCAGTGGAGGCTTCCGCCCGCCCGGCCTGGGGAGAGGTCCGGCCCGTCCAGAAGGTCGAACTGCCGGAGGCCGACGACCGGCCCGAGCCCGTCGCGCCCGAGGAGGTCGAGGCCGAGGAGCGGACCGAGGCTCCGATCCGCGAGCCAGAGCCGCCCCAGGTCACGAGCGGGAACGTGGTCCGATTGGAACTGTTCCTGAACTCGGAGCAGATGGGGTCTCTGCTGAAGGCCCTCATGGCCGGCCAGCACACGGTCCTGACCGCCCGCGAGGCCGCCGCCTACCTGCGGGTCGCCCCCGCCACCCTGCAGACCCTCGCCGAACAGGGAGAGGTCCCCGGGGTTCTGCTGGAAGGGAAGTGGCGCTTCCCGAAAGACGCTTTGGATGAATGGCTGACGAGATCGGCCCAAGACCGGATCTCAGGATCCAACGAGGAAGAAGAGCATGTCGCTTAGTCTGTTCAAGAAGAAGGCGTTCGTCGGCCTCGATCTGGGAAGCGCCGCCATCAAGGCGGTCCAGATCGAGAGGGCCGGCGATGC
>JAKRSE010000341.1 GCA_022402505.1 Fimbriimonadaceae bacterium
CCTGCAAGAGTTCCATATGAGCTAATTTACTTACATCCTCTACTCCTGTATTGCTAAGAGACAACGTCTCCAGGAGTTTCATTTTGTGAAGAGGAAGCGCATCTTCAATGTTTGTGTCATGAAGAATCAGAGTGCTCAACAACTCCATTTCGGCCAACGGTGCCCAGTCTGAGACCCTAGTGCCCGTCATTTCCAAGTATTTCAGTTTCGTCAAGTAGGACATTGGCGAAATATTCTCTATCTGAGTATCAGATACCCTTAGATGCTCTAGCTCTGTGAGTTTCCCAAGTAGGTCAATACTCTTGATTCGTGTTGACGAGAGATCGAGCCACAACAAGGCGGCAAGCGGGACGAGGGGAGAGACGTCCTCAACTTCGGTTCTACAAAGGTTGACACCTCTTAGGGCTGTCAGCCCAGATAGAGGAGAAACATTTGATATCTCTGTGTGGCTCAGAAATACTTCTTCAAGTAATCCAAGCTCTTTGAGTGACGATACGCTTGAGACTCTTGTCCGGGAAAGGTTCAGGGTCCTTAGGCCTTTCAACAAGGCAAGGGCACCTATTTCCGAGATTGGAGTCGAACGGAGGGAAAGATGAGCCAGGGCGGTGAGCTCTTTGAGGGGCGAAAGATCGGCGACCTGAGTGTCCCACAGACCCAATTCCTCCAAACCCGTGAGACCTGCAAGAGCAGAGACGTCCGAGACCTTGGTTCCTGGAAGATTCAGATCCCGCAAGTCGGTGAGACCAGCGAGGGGAGAAATGTCCGAGACGTCACTGCCCCATAGGAATAGCGACTGCAAGCGGCCGAAGGCAGGAGCGTCGTTGGGCATCCCTTCCCAGTGCGCCACCCGCTGGAAGGCCCGAAGGTCGAGATCTGAGGCGGTGCACTCATCGGGGTAGTCCTGCCGGGCGCGTTCAATCCAAGCAGAGAGGTAGCGGGGGGCGAGGTCGCCGGCGGCGATGAGCAGGGCCTCAGTCGCCTTCCGGGCGTCGGCCGCCATTTCATCGGGGGCGGTGGCACGGCCGGCGAGACGCTCGATCACCAGGGCTTCGCCCAAGGGGTCGGGATGCAGCTCGGGTACGTAGGGATCAGCGTCATCGTACTCTCCTCCATACCCGGCGATCAGCGGCATCTGTCTGGTGGCCCAGTCGGCAACCCATCGGCCAGTCGATTTTTGAAGCCGGCAGGGCAGCCACACGTTGAGATCGGCATGCGCCAGGACATCCGCCATCGCCAGGCTATCCGGCTCGTGTTCCCAGCC
This sequence comes from Fimbriimonadaceae bacterium, assembly GCA_022402505.1. Taxonomy (GTDB): domain Bacteria; phylum Armatimonadota; class Fimbriimonadia; order Fimbriimonadales; family Fimbriimonadaceae; genus JAKRSE01. The sequence continues at coordinate 1,262 of JAKRSE010000341.1, forward strand.
GATATCATCCCGTCGTGACAAAGAGCCGTCACGAGAGACGCCGCCGATCAAGGTCGCCAGCACCAGGAGGTTGAGGTGGCGGGCATCCACGGTAACCGGTGACAGCCCTTCGCCCTCGGGATGGCATCGCAGAATCTTCTGATGGATCACGTGGCGGGTGATCTCGGCAAGGCTCCAGTCGGGCCGGTCGGGGTCGCGAGAGACGGCGTCGGCATAGAAGGCAGCAAAGAGCGGGCGCCCCTTCGGGTCCAGCCTGAGAAAGCGATCGACATGAGTCTTTAGGGCCTCGCCACCCAGCGCGATGCCACGGTCGCGAAGCACGAAGTCCAGAACGCTGTACAGGGCGTCTTGCCCAAGCGGCGGGAGAATCAGGGGATCGCCATAGACGCTCTGGTCGGCGACGGTTTGGGGCTCGCCAGCGGCCTCACGGTGCCCGAAATCCCGGGCCGGCTGATCGCCGGCCGTCCGGCTGAAGGTCCTCCACCATGCACCGGAATCACTCCGTTCCAGCACCAAAAATCGGACCCGGTGAGGACCAGAGTGTCGTGCGATCCCGTCCAGAATCTGGCCCAGGGCTGCCGGGTCCCAGCGGGCGAAGACGTAGTCGACGACGATCAGGGTGTCGCTGTCGACTCGCCAACGTGACCAGGTTTCAGCGGCGGTAGGATTGAGGAAGCCTGCGGTCCAGCCCTTGCCGAAGGCATCCCAGCAAAGCTCTTGAGCGAGGCGAGATTTCCCTGCCCCGCCGGCGTCGATGATCCGCCACCAGGAGAATGACCGATCGGATTCCATGAAGTCCGTCAGCCGGGCCCATTCCTCGTCCCTCCCAACAAACGGGATGACCATATCCCGGTACAGGAAAAGATGCTGGTTCCCCTCCACTGGCCGCCGAAGCTCCAGCCACGGCCGGTGGCGCACGTCATCGCTGACCAGATTGAACTTCTCTTGAAGACTCTGGATGTCGGCGGCCAGAAGGCCCATTTGGCAGGCAAGGCCGCGAATCTGCTCGGCAGTGAGATTCAGTTGCAGAGCGACCTCGGTTTTCTCCTCCACGACCGCCTCCTGAACGACGGCACGGATGACCTTGGCCCAAGCCTCGGCCGAAGTGTCACCTCTTCCCATCTCGATCACTCGACTCTGGAGCCGCCCCTCAAGGCTCTGTAGGTGTCCGATCACTCGGTTCCTGAACAGATCGTCGGCGCGCCTCTCATCCAGCGATGTTCGGTCGGCATTCACTCGACAGGCGACAAGGACTGCCAAAACGCCCAAGGGCGCCGCAATGCTTGCCGAAGCCATCGTCGGACCCACCACATTGAGAACCGCCACCTGCTGCTCCGGCGGAATGGCCTTAAGGACAGAGTCCTTAAGGATGTCGAAACATTGAATAATGCCCGCTGTGTCGGCGAGAATACGGCCGCCACCCTCCAGCCCCTTGCCAGTCCGACGCCACCACGACACCACCCATCAGTCTACCGCTCAGAGGCCGATCAGACGGCTGACCTGATATGCCGGCGGTTCATTTATGAGAGGTCCAAAGAGAGCTCTTTGTGGCAAGATTCCCGGATGGCATCCAGACTCGGCCCGTCAGACGCAGATCGGCCCAACATCCTGATCGACCCCTGCTTTCGGCCCGTCGAGCTGGTGTATGGGGCAGGGTTGTTGGGTCGGCTGGGGGAGATCGGGGAGTTGGTTTGGGTTCGGGATGAGCCGATTCCCGAGGATGGCCTTGCCGAGGTCGCGCCGGAGATCGACTACATCTGCGGCGGGTGGTGGCGGTACGGGTCGCTTGCGGGCCTGCCGAGGCTGAAGGCGTTCATCGAGACCGGCGGCACCCTGCCCACTCCCGACGCCTTCGACTACTCCCAGGCCCTGAAGCGCGGAATCCGGGTGCTCAGCTGCTCGCCCGCCTTCACGCCCTTCGTCGCGGAGATGGCCCTGACCCATGCGCTCAACCTCGCCCGGCAGGCGGCGCGGGTGGACCGGGAGTTCCGAGCGGGCTCGGAGCCCTGGAGCCACAGCGAGTTTCGAGGCGAGTTCAGCCTCTATGGTCAGGAGGTCGGCTTCATCGGCTTCGGGAACATCGGGCTGCGCCTGAGAGACCTGCTGGCCCCGTTCGGCGTCCGGATCGCCGCGTTCGATCCCTACCTCACGGCCGACCAGGTTCGGGCGAGGGGCGGAGAGCCGGTCACCCTGCCGGAAGTGCTCACCCGCCGGATCGTCTTCGTCCTCGCCGCCCCGAATGCCGGCAATGAGGCGATGATCGGCCGGGAGCTGCTGGAAGCGTTGCGGCCCGATCAGATCCTGATCCTGATGAGCCGAAGCCACGTCGTCGATTTCGAGGCGCTGACCGAACTGCTCGTGGCCGGGCGGTTCTGGGCGGGGGTCGATGTCTTTCCGGAGGAGCCCCTGCCGGCCGATCACCCGATTCGAGGGGCCGATCAGGCCTTCCTGACAAGCCACCGCGCGGGAACGCATTTCCAGGCGGTTCGGGCGATCGGGGAGATGGTCGTTCGGGACCTGGAAGCGATGATCGGCGGGCTGGAGCCGCGTGAGCTCCAACCCGCCGATCTCATCCGACTCGGTCGCCCGTCAGCGACCTGACGGCCGGGCCGGAACTTCGCCGCTGAAGTCCGGCACCTGCAGCATGAAGGCCACCGAGCTCGACCGGGTGCCGTCGCTGCCGGTGACCCGGAGGGTGTACATCCCCGGCTCCACCGATCCTCGCAGGTCGAACCCGAAGCGCACGTCGGTGCCCTCCCTCGTCGGGTTGACGGAAGGCGGGCTGAACGACGTGCCGGAGAAGGGATCGGTCAGGCCGTCGATCGAGGCGGAGAACGTGACCGGCGCGCGGCCGCTCGGCGCGACGAAGAGGTCGTCCAGCCTCACGACGAAGTCCGCGGCTCCCTGACGGTCGGGGTTCGTGGAGATGGAGCTGCTCACCGCGTCCAGCCGGAACGGCTCGCTCAGGGTCGGAACGGTCACCTGGAACGCCCGTTCAGCCGAGCAGGCCGGGTTCTGAGCGCGGACCGTCATGAAGAACGTGCCCGGAGCCTGGTCGGTATTGGTCAGCCGCAACTCCGTCTGCCGCGAGTCGCCGACCTGGACAATCACCGAACTGGGTGAGAAGACGGAAGATATCCCACCTGGACCAGAGACGACCGACATCTGGAAGGAAAGTCCGTCGCCGGTCTCCCGGGTCAGGTCTTCGCTGTTGCCGGACTCGGAGCGGAGCCGAATCGGCACCGTCGCGCCGCCCGCCCCGAGGGTGACCGGAGAGACCGAATCGATCGAGATCGGGCAGACCTGGTTGCCGTCTCCCGTGCCCGCCGTGAACGAGGGCACATAGGGGCCTTCTCCGCCGCAGCCGGCCAGGATCAGTCCGACCGCCGCAGCCGCCGCTCCCGCAATCCAGGCGCGCATCAGAACCGCACCCCGAAGCTGAAGCCGAAGCCCACCGCATCGCCGAGGGCCGGGGTGAGCATGGCGCCTGTCGTCAAGCCGAGCTGGTTGCCGACGAAGGCCTGGAAGGTCACGCCTCGGGAATCCAGCCCGACGGCCGGACCCGTGGTGATGGCCCAGACGACCCGCTGAGTCGGCCGACCCGTGTTCGTGCTGCGGGTGTTGTCGCCGCTGATCGGAGTGCCGAGGAAGACCTTGTAGGACGTGCCTCCCTGAGAGAAGCCGCCCGAGGCGCCGAGAAGGGCGATGCCCAGATCCTCGCCCGTGAGGCCATAGACCCCGACCTCACCGAGCCCGGAAGGCAGGGAGGCGACGGCCCGGTAGGTGACGGCCGTGCCTCGGAAGTTCTGCATCTCCGAAAAGGCGGCGCCGGCCGAGATCAGGATCCCGCCCGAGAGCAGAGGAAGTCCAAGATCGAATCGCCGCTCCAGGGCCAGTTCGAAGTCCTTGCCGCCCGTCCGCAGGGTGCCGCCTGCGATCCGGGACGAGGTGACCGGAGCAGTGAGAAAGGCGACGCGAAGGCCGAAGTCGCTGATCTCAGCTCGGTACACGCCGCTGAAGTACACCGGGGACTCCGCCCCCTTGAAGAAGCGGGTGCTCGTCTCCAGACTCCCGGAGACGGGCAGATCCTGAGCCAGGACGGCACCTCCCGCACCCGCCAGGGCCAGTCCGGCGGCGATACGGCCGATGGTTGCGTAACGAATCATTCTGTGGTCCACATCACGCCGTGCAACGTCGCGCGGCATGATCCGCGGTCAGGTTCTCACATCCGGCCAGGCGAAGCGCGCCTCCGTGACACGAAAATCACGACTTTTCGGAGGTCACTTGTAGATCCGCACGTAATCGACTTCAAATCGGGCGGGCAGGATCGCCAGATCGACTCCTCGCGAGCCGCCCCACGCCCCGCCGATCGCCAGGTTCAGCTTGAGATACTGGGGATCGTCGAAGGGCCAAACCCCCTTGTCCGCTGATTCCTTGGCATAGGTCTGAATCTTGGTGCCGTTCACGAAGAAGTCCACCGCATCCTTCCGCCAGTCCATCGCGAAGACGTGGAAGTTCTCCCAGGCCCGGGGAATTCGGATGCTGCCGCCCTTGCCATTGCCGAGCATGTGGTTGTAGTTCTTGACATGGACGTTGGAGTAGAACATCTCCGGCTCATAGCCGACGTACTCCATGATGTCCAGCTCGCCGCAGTCGGGCCAGGTGATGAACCCCTCGCCCCGCGGTTTGCGGATCGAATCGCCCAGCATCCAGATGGCGGGCCAGGTCCCCCGTCCGGTGGGCACCTTGGCCCGGACCTCCACATAGACATGGGTGAAGGTCTCCTTGGTCTCGATGCTGGCCGAAGTGATCCGGGCCTCTTCCGGCTTGGTGACCGAGGCCGGGCTCTCGTTTCGGGCCTCGATGATCAGTCGGCCGTTCTCGATCCGAACGTTCTCAGACTTCTTGTCGGTGTAGTCCTGAAGCTCGTTGTTCCGGATCTTGCCGACTTCGGCCTGCCACTTGGTCCAGTTCGGACTGCCGTCTCGGTTGAACTCGTCGGCCCACACCAGGGTCCTTCCCTTCTTGGGATCATCGGCTTCCGCCATCGTCGGTCGCTCCATCGCGGTCATCAGGAACAGCGTCGTCGCCCACATTCCGACTTCAGTCTACACAAGGAAGCCTGCCCCGTGCCTTTTCGCGCCTTGCGTCAGAATGTCGGGATGCGATTCCCGTCGGGAGCCCTCGGCTGAATGCACCCGATCCTCAGCCTGGTGTTGGGTCTGGTCTTTGCCGGCGTGGGAGGAGACCTCTTCGTGCGCGGGGCCGTCGGGCTCGCCTCTTGGGCCAGGATTCCGGCCGGAGTGATCGGGGCGACGGTCGCCGCCTTCGCCACATCGAGCCCGGAGCTTTCGGTCGCGGTGAACTCCGCCCTCAAACGCACGCCGGAGATCGCCCTGGGCGACGCGCTGGGCAGCAACGTGGTGAATGTGGCCTTCATCCTGGGGGCCGCCCTCCTGCTGGGTCCGATCCACTGCAACCGAGGCTCCCTGGGCCGCGACTTCCCGGTGGCACTGATGGCCCCGATCGTCACCCTGCTGCTCTGCCTCGATGGGTCGCTCTCCCAGCTTGAATGCGGGCTCCTGGCGGCCGCCTTCTTCGCCTGGCTCAGCTTTGCCACCTTCGAGGCGATTCGCGGCCGGACACCTGCCGATGGGACCGCCAAAGGAGGCCCGGCGGCCATCCTGTTCGCCATCGGCGGGCTCGCCCTCCTCGTGCTTGCGGGTCAGAACATCGTGGTCGGGGCGAAGGAGATCGGCGCATGGCTCGGCTGGGACGCCTTCGTCGTCGGCGCGGTCCTCGTCGCCATCGGCACGTCCATTCCTGAAATGGCGACCACCCTTTCGGCCCGGCTGAAGGGCGAGGATGACGTCGGCCTGGGCACGGTTCTGGGGAGCAATATCTTCAATGGACTCTTCACCGTCTCCGTCGCCGGGCTGATCCACCCGATCGCCGTGGACCCCCGGCAGGCCGGAGTCGGGCTGGTTTTCGTCATCGCCTC
>JAKRSE010000342.1 GCA_022402505.1 Fimbriimonadaceae bacterium
GCCCGTCGCTGGTGCTCAGGAACCTTCCGCCATAGAAGGCGCGGAAGAGGAGGCTGTACCCGTCGATGAGGACCAGGCGGCTCATGGGTCCGCAGGATACCGGCCCGCCTGCGGCGACTCTGGCGGAATGGCCGCTTCGCGAAAAGTCAGCAGAACCCCGCAAGAATGGGACTTTTTGGACGCATCCGTCGGGTAGAATTGCCCATGTCAGGCCGCTTGGACATGGCGCTTCACCCGCACCATCCAGGCGGCCTGTTGCTTTCACTGAGGGAACCTGAATTCACTATGATCTATCGCCCCACGAGATATGAGCAGGTGATGGCCGCGGCCGAAGGGAACGACGTCCGCGCCAGAAAGATGCTGGACGGCATGGCCGTCTATTCCGGCGAGAAGATGTTCGCCTATCTCGCGGGAGAGGATGTCGGCTTGAAGCTGGCTCCGGAAGATCAACAGGCGATGCTCACCATCGACGGCGCGGAGCCTCTGTGTCCCCGACCCGGCGCCGCCCCGATGAAGGAGTACATCCGCCTGCCGCGGCAGGTTCTGGAAGACCGCACCGCCTTCGCTGATTGGATTCAGAAGAGCGTCGATTACGCCGTCGGCCATCGGGTCCACTGACCCGAGACGCCGAGAAGGCGGACTTATTGAATCCCCGCCGGCACACAATGAAGCTTCCTGGATGAGCCAAGGGGTGTTGCAGTGAAGCGGATTGGAGTGATTACCAGCGGCGGGGACGCGCCCGGGATGAATGCAGCCTTGCGGGCCGTGGTCCGCTCGGCCCTGCACCGAGGCGTGGAAGTCCTCGGCTTCCACCACGGCTGGCGGGGCGTCATCAGCGAAGAGGTGACCCCTCTCAACACCAAGTCGGTCGGCGGGATCATCAACCTCGGCGGGACGATTCTCCGCTCGGCCAGGTGCCGGGAGTTCCGCGAGCCCGAGGGCCGGGCTCAGGCGATGGAGGTCCTGCGCGACAACCGGGTCGAAGGATTGGTCGTGATCGGCGGAGACGGAAGCCTGACCGGGGCCAAGGTGCTGATGGAAGAGCACGACATCGCCGTGATGGGCGTGCCCGGCAGCATCGACAACGACATCGCCGGGACGGACTACGCGATCGGATTCGACACGGCCGTCAACACCGCCCGCGACGCCATCGACAAGGTTCGCGACACCGCCTATTCCCACGACCGGGTCTTCGTCATCGAGGTCATGGGCCGAAACAACGGCTTCATCGCGGTCGATGTGGCCCTCGCCTGCGGAGCCGAAGGGGTCCTGATTCCGGAGTTCCCATTCAGCATCGCCGAGATCTGCGAGAACCTGAAGGAGCAGCGGTCCAAGGGCAAGAGCAGCAGCATCGTCGTCGTGGCCGAAGGGGCGGGCAAGGGCAACGAGGTCTGCGACTTCATCGTGAAGAACACCGGCCTGGAGGCCCGGGCGGTGGTCTTGGGTCACATGCAGCGCGGCGGCTCGCCGAGCGCCTTTGACCGAGTTCTTGCGCTGCGGCTGGGCGCCCTGGCCACGAACCGTCTCCTCAGCGGCTACCGAGGCGAAATGGCCGGGCTGGTCGGAAACCGGCTCGTGACGCATCCCCTCTCCTACGTCCTCAGCCAGACCAAGACGGTGGATGCCGAGCGTCTGCTCCTCCTGGGCGTCATGGCTCAGTAGACTGTCCGGCATGATCCTCACCGTCACGCTGAACCCCTGCGTCGATCTCATCCTCTTCGCGGAAGGTCTCAAGCCGCACGATACGAACCGGGTTCAGCGCAAGGAAGAGGATGCCGGCGGAAAGGGAGTCAATGTCTCCCGGGTCGCGGCCGAACTGGGGGCCGAGACCAGCGCCACCGGATTTCTGGGAGGAGGCCCCGGCGGGTACGTCGAGCGCGTTCTTAAGGATCAGGGGGTCGATTGCCGGTTCATCCCGACCGCCGAACCGACCCGGATCAACGTCAGCGTGGAATCCGGCGACGGACCGCCGACCACATTCAACATGAAGGGGCCGCTGGTTCAGGCGTGCGAGTGGGACGCTCTTCTGGCGGGTGTGGGCAGATCGGCAGCCGATGCCGATTGGGTGTGCCTGGGTGGGAGCCTTCCGCCCGGGGTGCCGGATGATGCCTGGGCCGTGCTCGGCCGGCTGGCCAAGGATCGGGGCGCCCGCGTGGTCCTGGACGCCGACGGCCCCGCCCTCCTGCATGGATTGACCGCCGCCCCGGATCTTGTGAAGCCGAACCGCCGCGAAGCCGAGCGATGGCTGGGACGGGACCTGCCGGATCGCCCGTCGCAGATCGAGGCGGCACGAGAGATCCTCGCTCGGCTTCGGGACCTGGGTTCGGCCGACCCCACCGTCCTGCTGTCGCTGGGGGGAGAGGGGGCTCTGTGCGCGGCCGGGTCGGATGTTTTCTTCGCCCCGCCGATTCCGATTCAGGTCAAGAGCACCATCGGCAGCGGCGACTCGATGATCGGCGGCTTCCTGGCCGCGCTCCAGGCCGGGAAGTCCCTGGAGGACGCCCTGGCCCAAGGCTCCGCCGCCGGAGCCGCCACCGCCACCACCGACGGCACCGAAATCGCCCGACGGGAGGTCGTCCAGCGGCTCCTGCCATCGGCCGATGTGGTTCCCGTCTGATCGGAGGCAAGCCTCTGGGCGCGAGGCATCATGTCGAAGAATCGCCGTTTTTTCGACACGTTCTCCGGACATGTCGAAGACGCGAACATATGAAGGTAGAGTGCCTCTTGTCTCGGCTACGGCCCGGCGAAGAGTCGGATCATCTTGGGGTTGAGGAAGAGCACGTTTCGCCCTGCCTGGACCCGAACCAGTAGGCCCATCTCGGTCAGCCGGTTCAGATGACTGGAAGCCGTTTGGCGGTTGCCGAGCCCGGCCTCCTCAAATCCGGCGATCCGCGTGTAAGGCTGGGAGTAGATCAGCTCCACGAGTTCTCGCGAGTAAAGCCGCGGAGCCTCTGATTTCAGCCGCTCAGAATCGGCTGCCATCAGATCGAGGATCGAGTCGATCAGCTCAATGGAATCCTTGGCGGAGTCGCGGATGGCGCGGAGCATGTAGCGCAGCCATGCCTCCCACTCACCGCGTTCGGTCACGCCTCGGAGGAGATCATAGTATTCCGATTTCGAGTTGAGAATCTGCCGGCTCGGGTAGATCAGAGGGAGATCCAAGAGCCCCTCTTGGATCAGGAAGAGGACATTGATGACTCTGCCGGCTCTCCCATTTCCGTCAGGAAACGGGTGGATGGCCTCGAACTGGTAGTGGCCCGCCGCCAGCCGGATCAGTGGATCAGCAGAGGAGGTGTCGGAGAGGAACCGGCAAAGGGCATCCATCAGCTGAATGATCCGGTCTTTTCCTTCTGGCGGCGAATAGATGATCTCCCCGGTTCGGCTGTTCGCCACTCTTGTGCCCGTCATGGATCGAATGCCGACCGGGGAGCCCTTGATGCGCTCCACCAGGTCTGTCATCAAGCTCGGCGAAATGGGGCGGCCTCGCTTGATCTCCTGGTACCCGAACCAGACGGCATCCCCGTACCTCAGAACCTCCTTCAGGTTCGGGGACATCTCTTCGACGTCGCCTGAGAAGGCCTGGTAGACCTCATCGTTTGTCGTGACGATGTTCTCAACCTCGCTTGAGAGCTTCGCTTCCTGGAGAATGAGGGTGCGGATCAGCACCTCTTGATTTGGAAGCCTTTGAGCCGCCATCTGCACCTGCCCCAAGCCGCGGTGGGCCTGAACGAGGTCTGGGATCAAACTCGGAGTCTGCAGCTCAGCAGCACCTGGAATGGGAGGCAGGTCATTGAATGGCTGCTGCGGATCAAAGTCTGCGAAGGGAAGCCCGGACTGAGGCACCGATCCAGTATGCCTCATAAATTTCGGCATCATGTCGAAGAATCGCCGTTTTTTCGACACGTTCTCCGGACATGTCGAAGACGCGAACATATGAAATGGAGGCGAGTCCGGGAGGGGATTCCGCGGGGAGGGGTATCTTTCCGGCTTGCCGGCCGGGATGGCGGAATGGTAGACGCGGCGGTCTCAAAAACCGCTGGCCCACAAGGTCGTGCGGGTTCGAGTCCCGCTCCCGGCACCACTGCGGCATAGGCTCTGAATCCCCCACCTCAGGGCTGTTTGTGGGATGTCTCGACTTCGGCCGACAAGGTCTGAATGTCCGCCGTCAGGTGTGCTTCGGCCGCGTCGTACATCTGATCGGAGACGATCGCCTTTTCAGACCAATAGGCTCCGGACAAGGCCGGCAGGAAGGCCGTTTGGGCGATCAGCAGAGCCACAGCTCCCGTGCGGTGTTCCGGAGCCTTCCGGCGGACGCTGAACACGATCACAAGGCTCATCGCGGCGAGATAAACGCCAAGGACGGCGGCAAGGGAGAGCCCCTCCGACCGGACGGCCTCCCGGCTCTGTTCCAGGGACTCCAGGCTCAGGCGGGTGGTCTCCAGGCGGTACTCGGCCGTTTCGAAGGAGCCGGAAGAGCAGAGGCGGCCCGACTGACTGGATTCGGCCGCGTGCCGTATAGAGTTCCGCCAGGAGAGCGCGCCGCTCACAGCGCCGAGAAGCAGCATGGACAGTCCGAAGACGATGGCTGCCGGTCGGAAACGATGATCTTTGGGCATGCGCCAAAGGGCATGGACCGAGAAGAGCATCGCCGCCACGGCAAAAAGAACGCCGCCCCAGGCAAACGCCCCTGAGACCCCGGCCGCTTCGCCGTAGATTTCCGCGACCCGTGACGCGCAGTCGATCTCAAACGGGTCGAAGCCCAGCGACTGACCCCATGCCCCGGCCGATAAGACCAGAAGCACAAGAATGCAGCACTTCTTGAGCCGACTCATTTCGAAGGAGTCTACTCAGAAAACCGGGTCAACCATGCCGGCTGCATCCGGGCGTTCGGCGGCTCTTCCGAGCCTCCAATCGCCGCCGGCCTGATTCATGGGTTCGCCTTTGGCTCACGCGTTCACCAGGCCTGCCCTCGGGGAGGGCAGGGATGAATCGCTTGGACTGAGTCTGCCTGGATCGCGGGTCACCGAGACGCCAGCAGCTTCTGCAGGGCCGGCACCGCCTCGAAGAGGTCGGCGACGAGCACAAGGTCCGCCTGGCTGCAGATCGGGGCGTCGGCGTCCTTGTTGATCGCGACGATCACCTTCGAGTCCTTGATTCCGGCCATGTGCTGGGTGCTGCCGGAGATGCCGGCGGCGATGTAGAGGTCCGGGGCGACGACCTTGCCGGTCTGACCCACCTGGAGCTCGTTGGCTGCGATCCCGCTGTCCACGGCCGCTCGGGTCGCGCCGACCGCACCGCCAAGCGCATCGGCCATGCCGCCGATCACCCGCTCGAAGGTCTCGGAATCGCCCAACGGCTTGCCGCCGCTGACCACGACCTTGGCCCGTGCGAGGTCCGGCCGGCCGACGCGTCGGGCTGCCGCCACCGTGATCCGCTCCAGGCCCGGAGCCGGGAGGGCGAGGTCGGCAACGCTCGCTTCGCCGGTCGGCTCGGCTGCCGGGAAGCCCGAGGGCCTGATGGTGAAAAAGACGGGACCGTCCACCTCGACTTCGGCGAAGGCGGCCCCCGCGGCGATCGGGCGGCGGAACCGAGTCTCGCTCAGAATCTCGACAACGTCGCTCAGGCAGGCGGCTCCGGCGTGGGCAGCCAGACCCGGCACCAGTTCGCGGGCCGCCATCGAGGTCACGGCGATCAGCCGGTCAGCCCCTCGCACCAGGTCCGCCAGAGCTCGGGCGGCCTCGTCGGCGGGCGGCAGGCTCTCCCAGCCGGTGCAGTGGATCGTCGTGAACCCGAAGGAGGCTTCCGGCGCGCCGGTCAGCAGGATCGCTTCGGAATCCGCACCGCAGGCGCCGCCGAGCACGGCAAGGTCCGAGGGCTGAAGGGCCAGGGCGATGGTCTTCACGCGAGCACCCCCTTGGCCTGGATCGCTTCGGCCAGCTCTTCTACGCTCGCGACCCGCCGGCCGGGCTCTCGATCCGGTGGAGGAGCATAGGCCACGACCCGCGTCCGGCCCGCAGCCGTCGTCAGCCGGTCTCGCCGGGTCAGAGGCTTGCTTCGAGCCTTGATGATGCCGGGCAGAGCGATGTAGCGCGGCTCGTTCAAGCGGAGGTCTGCCGAGATGATGGCGGGCAGAGGCACGGTCACCGTCTCCTCGCCGGAATCGGTCTCGCGGACGACTTCGGCCGACCCGCCGCTGATCGTGATCCGGGCGGCATAGCTCGCCAGAGGGAGGCCCGTGAGGGCAGCCAGCATCGGCGGAGTCTGGCCGTGGTCGGTGTCCGTGTCCTGCTTGCCCATCAGGATCAGCCCCGGTTGAAGTTCAGCGACGAGCGCCTGGAGCTCGGCGGCGATGACCGAGGGGTCCAGGTCTTCGGCCTCGAACAGAAGCGCCTCATCCGCGCCCATGGCCAGGGCCTTGCGGAGTTGGTCCTCGCACTCCGAACCGCCCCACGAGACGGCGACGATCCGGTCGGCCGAGCCCGCCTCCTTCAGCCGAACCGCCTCCTCCAAGGCGATCTCGTCGAAGGGGTTGATGTCGAACTTCTGTCCGGCCGTATCCATTCCGGAGCCGTCGGGCAGGGGGCGGACCACGGCGTAGGGGTCCACAACACGCTTGATGGGAACGAGGATGAGCATGGGTTCAGTTCTTCAGCGGGCGGCCGTTGTCCAGCATGTGGCGGATTCGGGCCAGGGTCAGACCCTCCTGGCAGAGGGTCAGGAAGGCCTGCCGCTCGCGGCGGAAGGCGTCGTCCAAGTCGGCGCTCTTCACGAAGACGTCCTTGATCTGGCCGGCGATGAAGGCGGTGTGATCGGTCATGGAGCCGGACTTCCGGGCCTTCGCGATAAGGTCATCGGCCATGCCCGCCACGGGTCCCGGGAGGGGCGCCCAGTCGGGAAGAGGCTCAGGCTGGACCGAGAGGGCGAGGGCCTTCGCCTCGGCCAGAAGCCGGTCCGGGTGCCGGGCCGTCAGATCGCACGAGCGGAGGAGTCCGGCGAGCCGAGCCGATTCGGCATTGTCGGCGGTCCATCCTTCGGCCAGGGCGACGATGGACTCGGCCATCCGCCGGGCGTTCTGCTGGGTCCGCAGCCGCATGAGAACGGTGCCGCCTCCCCCGGGCACCAGACCGACCGAACCTTCCGGGAGGCCGATCATCGTCTCCGGCGAGGCGACGATCCGGGTGCAGCCGGCGGCCATCTCCAGTCCGCCGCCCAGACAGAC
>JAKRSE010000035.1 GCA_022402505.1 Fimbriimonadaceae bacterium
CGCGAGGCAGCCCGTCGTCGGCGCAGAAGTAGCCGCCTTCTCCGCAGCCGAACCCGATCGGCGGGGAGGCCGGGGCTGCGGCGGAGGCGGAAATCAGGAGGAAGAGGGGGAGCATCCGTGTCATGATGAAGCTGGGTCGGCCGGCGGCTTCCCTGTTGGGAGCAAGGTTCGAGCCGGCGGAAGCCATCCGGCCGATTCCCCGCAACCCCGGCCCTTCTGCAGGCATAGTATCATTCAGGAAAGACGACTCCATGCTTCCGATCTACATCGCCTGTGCCATCGCGGGGGGCGGACTGATTCTTCTGTCCGCGCTCGGGGGCATTTTCGGCAGTCACGACATCGACCACTCGGCAGACGCCGAAGTGGGTCTGGACGTTTCGCATGACGGTCCGGACGGGGTGCACGATCTGGCGATGGACCATGCAACGGACACTCATGGGAGCATGAGCGACGTGCTGGCGAAGGTCGGCGGCAAAGGTTTGGAGACCGCCGGCTCTTCGGGGTTCTGGCTGCCCTTCCTCTCGATCCGGTTCTGGACCTATTTCGTGGGAGGCTTTGGGATTCTGGGGACGGTCCTCAGCCTGTTCGGGATCGAATCGGAGCCCATGCGGCTCTATGCCTCTCTGGGCACCGGCGTCTTCCTCGGCCTGGTCGCCGCCTATGTCTGGCGGTTCATTCAGAAGGACCAGTTGGATGCTTCCACCAAGGAGGGTGATTTCATCGGCGCGATGGGGACCATGACGGTCTCGTCGCGGAACCACGAACCCGGCAAGGTCCGGGTTTCCGTGCGGGGAGAGCTGATCGATCTCATCGCTCGGACGACGGACGATCAAGATGTGAGCGCGGGCGAGGAGGTCGTCGTCGTGGAGATCGACGGCGGTTTGGCCCGCGTGATGAAAAAGAGTGAATTGCTGAAATGAACGAAACCTTGTCGGTCGGCCTTGCGGGTCCGGCCATGCTTGGCGGCAATGCCGTCATCCAGGCCGTCCTCGCGGGGGTCGGGTTCCTGGTTCTGGTGCTGGTGCTGGTCGGATTCATCCGGCTGATGCTGATCATCTGTCCTCCCAACCAGGTGCTGGTCATCTCGGGCTTCGGCAAGCGTCGGCCGAAGTTCGTGCTGGGCGGTCTGGCCTTCCGGATTCCCGGACTGCAGCGGGTCGACCGCATGTCCCTGAGCCTGATGGAAGTGCCGATCGGGGTCCGGAACGCCTATTCCCAGGGCGGCATCGCGATGAACATCGAGGCGATCGCCAATGTGAAGGTGAGCAGCGATCAGAACGTGATCGGGAACGCCATCGAGCGGTTCCTCAACCGCGACCTGGGCGAGGTTCGCCGGGTCGCCAAGGAGACTCTGGAAGGCCATCTGCGCGGCGTCGTGGCGAACCTGACCCCCGAACAGGTGAACGAGGATCGGCTGACCTTCGCCGAAAATCTGGCCAAGGAGACCGAGGAGGATCTCCGCAAGCTGGGCCTCCACCTGGACACCTTCAAGATCCTTCACGTCAGCGACGAGGTGGGCTATCTGGACGCGACGGGCCGCAAGGCGATCGCCGCCGTCATTCGGTCGGCCGAGATCGCCGAATCCGACTCCAAGCGCAGCGCCGAGCAGGCCGAGAGCCAGAACGCCGGCCGAAGCAGCGTCAGCCGCTCGAACGTGGACGCCAAGGTGGTCGCCCTGCAGAACCAGCTTCGCACCATCCGGGCCGAGATCGACTCCCGGGTCAAGTCGGAAGAGGAGATCACCGCCGCCGCCGCCCGCGAAGCCCGAGCCAAGGCGGAACAGGAGCTGCAGGCGGTTCGCGCCCAGCTGGAGGCCCTCCGGCTGGAGGTCGATGAGGTTCTGCCCGCGGAAGCCAACCGCATGGCCCGAGAGTTTCTGGCCCGCGGCGAAGCGGCGATGATCCGCGAGCGCGGCCGGGCGGTGTCCGAAGCCCTCGACGTTCTCTACGGCGCATGGCAGAAGGCAGGCCCTTCGGCCAAGCAGATCGCCCTCATCGAAGAGCTCGACACGATCATGAAGGCGGCCGCCGACGGCGTCAACCGAGTGAAGGTGAAGAAGATCAGCGTCATCGACGGCGGGTCCGGCCAGACCCTGCCGAACTATCTGGCGGCCTATCCGCAGATGCTCAACAGCGTCTTTCAGGCCGTCGATCAGGCGGTCGGGATCAACATTCCCGACTCCATCAGCGGCCGCGATACGGCCAAGGCCAAGGAGGAAGAGAAGTGATTCCCGCAATCATCGGCGTCGTCGTCGTCCTGTTGATGCTGCTGGTGTTCGGCATCGGCGCCCTGCTGCACCAGTGTCCGCCGAACCAGATCCTGATCTTCAGCGGTCTGGCAAGCAGTCGGAGCGGCAATCGGCGGCTCGGCTACCGCCTCGTCCGCAGCACTCTCGGAGTCCGCAAGCCCTTCCTGGAGCGGGTGGACAGCATCGATCTGACCAACATGATCATCGAGCTGAGCGCGACCAACGCCTACAGCAAGGGCGGCGTTCCGGTGAATGTCGTCGGTGCGGCGAACGTCAAGATCGCCAGCCATGAGCCCCTGATCCACAACGCCATCGAACGGTTCTTGGGCAAGAGTCGCGCCGAGGTGATGCAGATCGCCAAGGCGACCCTGGAAGGCTCGCTTCGAGGCGTGCTCGCCACCCTCACTCCGGAACAGCTCAACGAAGACCGACAGCTCTTCAGCGAGCGTCTGGTTCAAGAGGTCGAGCAGGACATGACCGCCCTCGGCCTGGTGGTGGACACGCTCCGGATTCAGAACATCACGGACGACGTGAACTACCTGGATTCGATCGGCCGCATCCGGAATGCCGAGCTGCTCAGCTCCGCCCGAGTGGCCGAAGCGACGGCCCGAGCCGACTCTCTGGTCCGAGCCGCCGAGAACAACGAACGGGAGATGGAGGCCTACATCACCGCCCAGATCGAGATGGCCCGAGCCGACGGCGAGAAGCTCCTGCAGGACGCCCTCACCCGGCGGGCGGCGGTCGTGGCGGAAGAGCAGGCCAGCGTCGCGGCTCTCGTCGCTCGCGCCAAGGCCGATGTCCCGGTGCAGAAGGCTCGTGTGGACCAGGTCCGGCAGCAGCTGCAGGCCGACGTCGTGGCTCCGGCCAAGGCTCGGTGCGAGGCCATGGAGAACCAGGCGAAGGCCCAGGTGGCGACCATTGTCGAAGACGGCAAGGCCCGGGCCGATGCCCTTCTGAAGCTCGCCGAAAGCTGGACCAGCAGCGGCCCGGCCGCCCGTGAGATCTTCCTCATCCAGAAGATCGAACCGATCATCCGCCAGGTGACCGAGACGATCGGAAAGACGGAGATCGAGAAGCTGACCATCCTCGACGGATCCTCGTCCGGCGGCGGCTCGGCCACCGATCCCAAGCGGCTCCTCGCCCTCTCCGAGCAGATCAAGGAGGTCTTCGGAATCGACGTGGTGGCCAAGCTTCAGGAGATGGGCGCGACCGAAGGCTCGAACCCGACCCGCCTGCCCTCGCCTCCCGGCGGCTGGGAGGCCGCGCCGACCCCTCCGCCGATCCGCGACTGATCCCGGCTCAACGGACGCCCGGCCTCCCCTCGGAGAGCCGGGCGTCCGTCGTCGTTTCTGGAGTGATGAAATCCTGAGGCATTCGCCCGCAGCCTCGGCTTCGAAGGGCGTAGAATGGAGGCGGCGCAGGT
>JAKRSE010000343.1:0-4150 GCA_022402505.1 Fimbriimonadaceae bacterium
CGGTTCGGTTTCGAGCCGCCGTTCGACTCTGCCATGAAGTCTTCCCTCTGGTCTCTGGGGCTTGTGATGAGCCTCTTAAGCATGCTCCTCCTGGCACCTTTGGCCCACGCTCAGGCCACTGGCAATGGCGCGGGTCAAGGGACTGGGGGCCAGACGGGCGGCCAGACGGGCGGCGAACCCGGAGGCGGAGAACCCGCCGCGCCGCCGGCTCCGGCCACTCCGCCGCCCGCCGCGCCTGCAGGCGGCGACGCGGGCGCCCCGACGACGAACACCGAAAAGCGGCTTGCCCGCTATGGAGACGAATTCTTCGAGACTTCCCGCGCCGCCATCCAGACTCTGCGGCAGAGGGCTCAGGCAGGCGCAGGCGACGCAAACGCCTTCTCCGGAGCCACCGGACCGATCTCCCTTGGCAACGTGACGGCGACTGCTCCGGAAACCTACCAGTTGGGTCCGGGAGACCGGCTCACTCTCCGGGTCGGAAGCCCGTTCACCGAAACGACCGAGACCAAGCTCACCATCGACTCGCTCGGCGCAGTGGTGGTTCCTCAGTCCAGCAACCGCATCATCCTGCGCGGCCAGACGCTTCGGCAGGCGGAGAGTCTGCTGAGGCAGGAGATCGCCCGGTACATCAATCGCCCGACGGTTCTGCTTCTTCTGGATGAGCTGCGGACGTTCCAGGTGACCGTGCTCGGCGAGAGCTTTGCCCCCGGCGCCTACACCGTGCCCGCCACGTTCAGCCTCTTCAACCTGATTCTGGCGACGGGCGGCCCGAATCCCCGAGGAACCCTCCGATCGATCCAGCTTCGGCGCAACAACACGGCGATGCGGACCTTCGATCTCTACCGATTCCTCATCTCCGGCGACGCCCGCCAGGATCTTCCGCTCCAGCCCGGAGACGTGATCTTCTTCCCGGTGGCCAAAGGGGAGATTTCCGTCGAAGGCGAGGTGAACCGCCCGGGCGTGTTCGAGATCACCGGCTCGGAGAGCCTGCAGTCGATCCTTGTCTATGCCGGCGGCATCCGACCTTCGGGTGTGGCACAGAACGTCGCCATCGATTCGGTGGTCCCCGGTTCCGAACGCCGCCTGCTGAACGTCGATGTCCGCGACCGCAGCCTTCAGGCCGACCCTCCGATTCGGGACGGCGACAAGATTCGCGTCTTTTCCATCCGACCGCTCATCCGCAACCAGGTCGAGATCCAGGGGCCGGTCGAGCAGCCGCGAAGCTATGCCATCCGGCCGGGAATGAGAGTCCGCGACCTCGTTCAGCTCGCCTTCGGCCTGCGCCCCGAGGCGGACCTTTCGGTCGCCGAAGTGCGGCGGGCGAACCCGGATGGGTCGCAGACTCTGATTCGCATCAACCTTGGCGAGGCCATGAAGGGTGCGGCCGAGTCGAACATCGAGCTTCGACCGGACGACACGCTTCGGGTGTTTGACGTCAACGATACAGCCTGGCGCGGCGATCGCAAGGTTGCGCTCCAGGGAGCCGTCCGCAATCCCGGCGAGTTCATTCGGGCTGACGGCATGAGGATCGGCGACCTGCTCCGTCAGGGCAGAGGCCTCGAACCGAACGCCTTTTCCGAGGAGGCCGACCTCCAGCGGTTCAATGCCGACGGCACTCCCGGTCCGCTCATCAAGATCAGCCTGATCAAGGCGGCCCTGGGCGATCCGGCGCATGACCTTGTGCTCCAGGATCGCGACCAGCTCCGCGTCTATTCCGTCGCCGAGCGCCAGGCCGTTCCTGAACTTTCGGTGGCCGTCGCGGGCGCCGTCCAGCGACCCGGGAACTATCCTCTGGCCGAAGAGATGCGGATCGCCGACCTGCTCCGGCGGGCGGGCGGGCCGGCGCTGAACGCCTTCCGGACCCGAGCCTTCCTTCAGCGGACCAACCTGGACGGCACCCTGGGCCCGCTGGTGATCGTGGACCTGGACAAGGCTCTTTCCGGCGACCCGACGGCAAACCAGGCCCTGCTCCCCCGCGACGTCCTCACGGTCTACACGATCCAGCAGGCTGAATTCCTCTCCGAGCGCACCGTGACGATTCTCGGTGGAGTTCAGCGGCCCGGCGAATATCCCCGGGGCGAGAACATGACTCTGGCCCAGCTGATCAGCCTGGCCGGAGGGACGATTCCGACCTCCGATTCCTTCGCCCTCATCGCTTCGGCCAACGTCCCGGAAGGCACCGATGCGGCCCGGGTGTCGCTCGCAGACGCCTCCACGGTCATCCTCAAGGACCTCGATCGAGTCACGGTTCCGCTCGACTCCTCGATCCTCGAACAGCCGATTCAGGTCGTGATCCGTGGCGCTGTGGCGAACCCCGGCACCTACTTCTTCAGCCGACGCGACGCTCGGTTTGTCGACCTGCTGAACATGGCGGGCGGCCTTCGAGCCGAGGCATGGTTGAAGGGCGGCCAGGTGGCTCGCCGGCCGGACCTGCTCCGAACCGAGACGCAGACCAGTCAGCAGCCGCGGATTCAGGAGGTTCTGAAGCTGGTCCAGGAAGACGAGTACCGACGGGCCGTCGCCAAGTCGGAGGTCGATCGCCTGATCGTCATCAACTCGACCAAGGGGGGTGCTTCGCCCTTCATGATCCCTGGTCTGACCCCGGTTGCTCCCTCCGCCCCGCAGGAGGGCCAGACGGAGAAGGTCGAGATCAAGTCCACGGACCTTGTCACCCCGGCCCGGCTGCGGAACGCGGTCGATCAGCTTGCCGGCGGGAATCTGGCGGTGCGGCTTGAGGATGCGGTGCGAAACCCTGGAAGCCACCAGAACTTCACCCTCCTTCCCGGAGACGTGATCACCATTCCGGAGACTCCGTCGACGGTGTTGGTGGAGGGACCTGGCGTCACCCTGCCCCAGGCG
This sequence comes from Fimbriimonadaceae bacterium, assembly GCA_022402505.1. Taxonomy (GTDB): domain Bacteria; phylum Armatimonadota; class Fimbriimonadia; order Fimbriimonadales; family Fimbriimonadaceae; genus JAKRSE01. Next base: position 2,860 of record JAKRSE010000343.1, read on the forward strand.
TTCATCTACGAGCCCGGCAAGTCCCTTCGAGACTACATCGAGCGGTCCGGCGGATTCACGATCGACGCGGATCGCGACAACATCCTGATCATTCGCCCCGGCGGATCGCTGTTCCGACCTCGGCCCAGCACTCGGATCGAGCTCGGCGATGTGATCTATGTCCCGACCAGGGTCATGATCACTCGGCTCGGCTCCAACCGCGATGACTTCGACCGAGCCGTGAGAAGCGTGACGAATGGCGCCCTGCTTTACGGCATCTTCCGGGAGCTTCTGAAGTAGGGCGGTGACTCCGTGTGAGCCGGTCTTTGGCCGGCTCACACGAAACTCTGTCAAGGGCGGCGGTCAACCGCCTGGCTTCATGCTCCGACCAGCCTCCCGAAGAGACTCGATCGGATCGATGCTCAGGTCGAGCCGCAGCACCCTTGCCGCCGATTCGGGATCCACGACGAAGCTTTCGAAGAGCTTGGCCGCCAACCCTTCTCGGCCGATCAGCCGGAGCATCCGGGTCGTCAGGCCGGGAGGAACCGGAAGACATCGAGCCCGGCGGCCCAGCCCCTCACCCAGAGCCTGAGCCATCTCTCGCGAGCTGACGGTCCGGGTCGAGGCGGGATGGATGCACCCGTGCGCGTCCGCCTGTTCCGCACTTCGCGCCAGGGCTTCCACCAGCAGCGGTTGTGGCGTCAGGCTGCGGCGGTTGTGGGCCAGACCCAGCGGCACCGGCATTCCGCGAGCGATGGCAAGGCCCAGGCGCTGTAGATTTCCTGGAGGGCGGTTCCCAACGACCATCGCCGGCCGAAGGATCACCCACTCCATCCCGCTCTCCCGCACGATCTTTTCGGCGGCGAGCTTGCTGGTTCCGTAGGGGCTCTGCGGCGAGAATGGCGAATCGACCCCGAACCCCGGCCCGCGGTAGTCATGCTCCTGGCCTTCACCGAACACGGCGACCGTACTGACAAAGACAAACCGACGAACCCCGGCCGCGCGGCACGCCGAGACGACCCGAGCCGTGCCCTGGCGGTTCACCCGGTCATGTTCTCGGGCGTCCTCTTCCGGCGCGGCTCCGAGGGCATGGGCTCTTCCGGCAAGATGGATGACGGCCTCAACACCCGACAAGGCATCCTCCCAGCCGGCATAGGAATCGATCTCGGGAACCTCGACGGTGCGGATGCCGGGGCGATCCAGAGACTCTCCCGGACGGATGGCGCCGATGACCTCATGGGTGCCGAGGCGGTCCAGAAGGCTGCGGCCGATGAATCCGGAGGCTCCGGTGATGAGGATCTTCACGTGGCGG
>JAKRSE010000343.1:4160-7212 GCA_022402505.1 Fimbriimonadaceae bacterium
CGAATCCGCAGAATCGCGGCCGAGACGGCGAGCGCGCCGCAGACTCCCAACGCCGGCCCCCAGCCGGCCGAACCCATCGTGAAGGCCAGGGCGGCAAGAGGGGCGAGCACGAAGAGCCAGCCCAGAATCCCCAGCATGACCGTCTTGCCGTGGGCCCCGCTCCGCTTGGCGACAAGTTGGAAGACATGGGTCCGGTGAGGCTCCGTGAACTTCTCCCCATTGGCCATGCGCATGACCAAGGTGACGGTGGCATCCATCAGGAACGGCGAGAAGACGATCGCCCAGGCGGGCGCGAAGCCCGGAGAAGCGTCCGATCCGGCAATCAGCAGGGCGGCGAAGGTGAAGCCCAGATAGGTGCTGCCCGTGTCGCCCATGAAGATCGCCGCCGGGTTCCAGTTTCTGACCAGGAAGCCTCCGGCAGCACCCGCGAGGACCAGAGAGTAAAGGCTCAACACCGGCTGGAGTGGCGCGAACAGGAGAGCGCAGGCGAGGCCTCCGGCGACGGCCTGGCTGCCTGCAATCCCATCGATCCCATCCATGAAGTTGTAGGCATTGATGAACCAGACCGTGCCGACGAAGAGCAGGGCGAACCACGCCCAGCCGAGGGGATCGGCAGGCAGGGGATGCAGCAGAAGAAGCGCTCCGACTCCGCAGGCGCCTTGGATCGGGAACCGGACCTTGGCCGGAAGGTTCTTGACGTCATCGACGAAACCAAGCACGGCGATGATGAGGCCCAGCCCGGTGACGCCCAGGAACTCAGAGAGAGAGAGAGCTCCGAAGAGCCAGGCGGCGATGCCGAAGATCGTCCCGAGAATCACGATCGAGATCCCGCCGCCCCTCGGTGTGACCTGGGTGGACATGCCTCGCTCGGAGGGAACATCCATCACCTGGTTCTTCAGGGCCATCCTCCTCGCCCCTTCCGTCAGGGCGATGCCCGCAACGAACGCGGCCGGGAGGGCAGCCAAAGCCGCCGCTCGGGTTCCGGGGTCTGCCAGCATGCCGGATCCGCCGGGCTCCTAGGCCTTGGAACCGCGTCCTGCCCAGGCGGCAGCAAGAGCCGACAGAGCCAGGCCGATCAGCAGGAAGACGACTCCGGTCCGGAAAAGCGACTTGTTGACCGGACGTCGCTCCACGTAGGGCTGATCCAGCACGCTCCACTTGACGCGGGAGGCGTCGGCATTCAGGCGGGCGGTCTCGTACTTCCGTTCCGCCAGTTCGACCGCGCCCATGGCCGTGTCCAGCTGGGTGCGGAGCCGCTGCAGCTGCAGGCCTTCGTCCGGCGCCTTCTCGACCAGCGGGGTCAGGGAGGCGATCTGCGAATCGACGACGACCTTGCGGGCAAGGACGTCCAGGTACTGGGCGTCCACGCCTTCGTTCGCGGCCTGAAGCGCTCGCGCGGCCTGCTTCTGAAGCTCAGCCTCAGCGACCCGGACCGTCTCCTTGGCCTTCATGACGGAGGGGCTCCGCTCGCCTTCGCTGATCCGGAGGACGTTCAGCTGGTAGACCGCGTCGTCCAGCTTTCGCCGCCAGGCGCTCAGGTCGCTGGTGGAATCCACCGGGAGCTTCGCTCCGCGCTGGGCCAGCTTGATCGAATTCTGCTTGAGGGCTTCCAGCTGCGCTTCCAGGCTCGCCTTCTGGATCTGGAGATCCTTCAGCTGGGTGACATACTGCTGGGCGGCCAGCGGGTTGTCCGGGTCGGGCGAGGTCTTGGCCGACCTCATGAATGCGACCACCTGGAGCTCCAGGTCCGCCATCACCTTTCTGCGCTCCTCCAGAGCCGTCTTCAGGTTTCTGGCCTCACGATCGGCCTCGGTGAAGCCGATCTCGGTCTCGATCTCTCCCAGCTGCTCGATGAGCTTCTCGACGATCTGCGCGGCGATCTCTCGGTTCTCATCGACCTTGGTGATCGTGATCTGCCCGTTCGCCGGATTGGCTCGGACCACGTAGGAGAGGTCTTCGTAGTCGATCTTGAGGGCTTCCGACACGTTGGTCTTCGCCCGCTCGCTCTCCAGGACCCCCGCCAGGATTCGAATCGGGTCCTGCGCCAGTCCAGGGATGGCGGAGGCGACTCCGGGGGCCGAGTCTCGCTGGGCGATCAAGATGGTGCCCACCGCCCTCCAGGTCGGGGGAGTCAGAAAGTGCAGGGCCACTCCCACGGCCAGGCTGCCGGCCACGATCGCCGCGCAGAGTCGCCACCGGGTCTGCATCTTCCGGAGCAGGGAGGGGGCAGCTGGGGAGTTGGCTTCCGGGTCGGTCATCATGAGGATTGCAGGGCAGAAACGGAATCGATCACCCGCTGCCGATCGGCGGCGGAGAGTCCCACAGAGCAGGGCAGGCTGATCGCCCGCGCGTAGAGCCATTCTGACACGCCGGAACCGTAGAATTCCGAGCCTTCCTGCGCCCGGCTCAGGTGCATGGGTTCCCAGAGTCGGCGGGCCTGAATCTTGCGCTTCTGGAGTTCGCCGACCATCGTCTTGGCGTCCATGCCGAAAACCTCAGGCTCGATGAGGACGGTGAAGAGCCATTCGGTCCCCTCTCTTCCCGCGGGCTGCGGCATCGGCGTGACGCCGGGCAGGTCGGCAAAGGCCTCGCGGTAGGCCCGTCCGATTTCCCGCTTGATGCCGACGTACTCGCCGAGCATCTCCAGCTGGGCGCATCCGACGGCGGCCAGAAGGTTGACCATCCGGTAGTTGTAGCCTGTCTCGCTGTGGATGTATTCCAACGGGTCGTCCTTGGCCTGGGTGGTCAGGTGCTTGGCTCGACGCGCGACCTCGGGGTCGTCGGTGACCAGGCAGCCTCCGCCCCCCGTGGTCAGGATCTTGTTGCCGTTGAAGCTGAAGCAGGCTGCGAAGGAGCCGTGCGAGCCGATAGGCCGGCCGTGGTACCGCGTGCCCAACGCCTCGGCCGCGTCTTCCACGATCGGCACGTCCCACGTGCGGCCGATTTCGAGGAACCGATCCAGATCCACGGCGCCTCCCAGGATGTGAACCGGCATGATCGCCGCCAGACGCTTCCCAGATTCCCGGTCGAAGCACCCGCCGTCCCGCCGTTC
>JAKRSE010000344.1 GCA_022402505.1 Fimbriimonadaceae bacterium
CGGCGCCCGCCGATCCTCGAACAGAACCTGGTGGTGCCGAACGGGGGACTCCAGATCGTCGATGAAGGCGGCCGCCCGCTCGGCTCCTTCAACCTCACCTCCAACGGCCTCAGCCTGATCATGCTCTCGCGCGGCGGCGGGCCTGGGGTGCAGATCGAAGCGGGCGGAGGGGGACAGATCGTCCTGGGAGCCAACGCCAATTCCGCCGGCCTGCTGGTCCGAGACCCGCGCGGCAACGAAGGTCGGTTCCTGATCCAGGGAGGGACCGGGGTGCTGGGCCTGACCACCGGCGGCAGGAAGGCTGAACTCCGGTCCGGCGATGCGGGGGGAATCCTGGTCGAAAGCGCGGCCGGCCGACCCCTGTTCCAGGTGGCTACCCTTCCCAGTGGAGGAGGGCTGAGCCTCTATTCGCGGAGCGGCGAGCCCTACCTGTCCGCCACCACAAACCAGGACGGCGCCCGCGTGATCCTCCGCGACCGACGGGAGTCGCGCAGCGCCGATCTCTCCCCGATGAACCTGATCCTCAAGCAGGGAGACAGCCAGGTCTGGCAGGCTCCTCCGGCGGAGGTCAGTCGGTAAGGCGTCGCGCGAGGGCCTTGGTCAGGCCGATCATCCCCATCAGGCCCGCCGTCTTGCCCATCGAAAGCTCGCGGCCGAAGATCGAATAGACGAGATCGTCCGGGACTGCCGCGACCTGGCTCGGCGAAGCGCCTTCCAGGCCGTCTCGCAGGATCACCGCCATCGCCTGGGCCGAGATCCCCTGGGGGTTCAACACGTCGTAGCGGCACTGGACCCCGCCTTGACCATCGGCAAAGACCCAGGCGAAGGCCTCGGACTCGCAGCCCGGGACCCGGTGAGCCTCCGGGTAGGGAAGAGAGGCCCTCGCCGGCTCGATGGGGACGAATCTTTCGGCGAAGGAGATCAGGAACTGGATTCGGTCGGCCCGGTCGGGGAAGAACTCCAGGTTCTCCAGGATCTCGGTCAGCCGGGGCGTCAGGCTGCTCATCCGCGCTCGATGGGGACGCCCACCGTGTTGCCCCATTCCGTCCAGCTGCCGTCGTAGTTCCTCACCCGAGTGAAGCCGAGCAGGGAACGGAGGACGAACCAGGTGTGGGAGCTGCGCTCGCCGATCCGGCAGTAGGCGACGACATCCTCTTCCCGGGTCAGGCCGGCCTCTTCCATGTAGATCCGCTCCAGGTCGGCGGGCGGCAGGAACTCGCCGGTTTCCGGGTTCACCGCTCGGGCCCAGGGGACGTTGGCCGCTCCGGGAATGTGACCGCCGCGAAGAGCACCTTCGTTCGGGTAGCCCTCCATGTGCAGCTTTTCGCCGGAGAACTCGGCAGGCGACCGCACGTCCACCAAGCGGCCGCCGGCCTGAACATGGGCCAGAACCTCCTGTCGGAAGGCTCGATGTTCGGAATCGTCCCGCTCGCGCACCGGATAGCCGACCGCCGGCCTCACGGGCGCCGATTCGCGGGTGAGCGGCCGGCCTTCCTGGACCCACTTGATCCGGCCGCCGTTCATGATCGAGCAGTTCTCGTGGCCGAACAGCCGGAACACCCACAGGGCGTAGCAGGCCCACCAGTTGTTGCGGTCGCCATAGAAGATGATCCGGGTGTCCGGAGAGGCGCCCAGGCGATCCATGAGACGGGCGAACCCGGCGCCGTCCAGGTAGTCGCGCACCACCGGGTCGTTCAAGTCCCGAGTCCAGTCGACCTCATGCGCTCCCGGGATGTGACCGGTGGCATAGAGAAGCGGGTCCTCGTTCGACTCCACCAGCAGGATGCCGGGGTCGTCGAGCCGCTCGGCCACCCACTCCGTGCTCACCAGGTCGTCCGGTCGCGCATAGCCCTGTTCCATATCGATGCCCGGAAGTATTCATCATCGGCTGATGGAAACTTCGCCCAGGCGGGCATGATGGACCAGGCTTCGGCTACGATGGTCGGGTGATGAAGCGATCCTGGTGGGTCTTTCTGGCGGCCGCGATCCTGGCCGGAGGGTGCGTCTCGATGGACGCGACTTCGAAAGTCGAGCCCGATGGAGCGGTCGTCCGGAGCGTCGCCGTGAAGGTCGGGCCGAAGGTCGGAGAGTCGACGGGTCCGGGGCCGGACAAGATGCTGGTGCTGCGCGAGCCAGGCGGATGGACGACGAAGCTGGAGGCCGGCGCCCAGGAAGATGTCTACACCGCCACCAGGACGATCTCCGCCGCCCGGCCCACCGAAGGAGACATGGTGCTTCGCCTTCCCGAGGGCACTGTGATCGAATGCACGATCCGAACCGAGAAGCTGTCCGACGGACGCCTTCGGTATCGAGAAACCTGGACCGCCGTGGGGGACAAGCGGCCGGGTCGGGTGCTCTCCGAGGCCGGACCGGGCCAGGAGTGGCTGGCCGAACTCACCGGGCTCGGACTCAGCCAGGAACAGGCCGCCAAGGTGAGGACGGAGGCCCTGAAGGGCTTTTCGCGCCGAATCTTCGGGCCGCCGGAGCCCCAGGTCGGCCTTCTGCTCTCGCAACCCGCCTCGGCCCTCCGCACCGCCCGAGCACACCTCTTCCGCGACCTGTTGCGGCTGGTCAAGGAGGCTCGGCCGGAGCTGAAGGAGGATGACATCCGGCCTGCCCTGCTCAGGCTCGCCAGGCGGACCGGCCAGGAGTTGGAGAGCGAATCGAATGCGGGCTCCAGCCAGCCGGAATCGGGGCCGCCGGTGCTGATCTCGTCGGCCGTTACCGGGCCCGGAGTTCCGGAATCTGAAGGTCTCTTCGATCCGGTCGACGGCGCGGCCTACTGGTCCATGTATGCGGATGCCCTGGAGTTCGGTCCGGTGACCTTCGAGGCGATCTTCCCGGCGGCCGGCTGACCGGGACCGGGAACGGGACGGGGCCCGGCGTGGTAGAGAGAGATGAAAGTGGTTGCGTTGGCAATCAAAAGCAGGAAAGCCGATCTCATGACATCCACCCCGATCACCGGAATCCACCACGTCACCGCCTTTGCCAAAGACGTTCAGGCCAACCATGACTTCTATGCCGGCCTGCTCGGGCTTCGGCTCATCAAGGTCACGATCAACTTCGACGACCCGTCGATGTACCACACCTACTTCGCCGACTACTCGGGAACACCGGGCACGGTCTTGACCTTCTTTCCGATCCCGAACGCGGCGCCGGGAAGAGTCGGGCCGGGGCAGATCACGGCGACCGCCTATGCGGTGCCGACCGGCGGGCTGACCTTCTGGCAGGACCGACTGGCGGCCGAGGGTGTTTCTGTGTCGGAGGTCTTCGAGCGGTTTGGAGACCGACTCATCGCCTTCCCGGACCCCGACGGCATGGTCGTTGAGATCGTGGAGCCGGCCGAACCAGAGCAGCGCGCCGGCTGGACGGGTGGGCCGATTTCGCCTGAGTTCACCCTGCGCGGAATCCACGCGGTGACGTACTCCAGCCTGCATGCAGAGGCGAGCCGGAGGCTGCTGGTCGAGGGGCTCGGCTTCGAGATGATCGCCGCCGAAGGCGGTCGAGAACGCTACCGGGCGGCCGGTGGCGGGCCCGACTCGCTGGTCGATCTTCTGGACGGCTCCGGACAGCGTGAGGGCCGGATGGGGGCGGGGACCGTCCATCATCTCGCCTTTCGGGTTGCGGATGCCGCCGCGCAGGGCTCGGCCATGGATCGACTGCGGGCGGCCGGGACCCTGACGACCGAGGTGAAGAACCGAGACTACTTCCGGTCGATCTACTTCCGAGAGCCGGGCGGCAGCGTCATGGAGATCGCGACCGAGGGTCCCGGCTTCGCCATCGACGAACCGCTGGAGGAGCTGGGCGGCCGGCTCTGCCTGCCCGGCTGGCTGGAGGATCGACGCGAGTCGGTGAGGGCCCGCCTGCCCGAGCTTCGGCTGCCGAGCGGGGTGGTGCTGCCATGACTCGAGAGGCCTGGGGATTCCACCACCGCTTTGAACCCGGGGAGGGTCGGGTTCTGGTGCTGCTCCATGGGACGGGCGCAGACGAGAACGACCTGGTTCCTCTGGCCCGCAGCCTCGAACACGGTGCGGCGATCCTCTCGCCCAGGGGAAAGAGTCTGGACGAGGGCTCTCCGCGATGGTTCCGTCGGTTCGGAGAAGGGCGTTTCGATCTGGAGGATTTGGCCGAGAAGTCTCGGGAGCTGGCCGAATTCCTGCAGACCGCGCTCTCTGAACTCGCGCCCGGGCTGCCGACGACTGCGCTCGGCTATTCCAACGGCGCGAACATGGCGGCAGCCCTGATGCTGGCCGGGCTCTGGAAGCCGGACGCCGCCGTCCTGCTCCGCCCGATGATTCCCTTCGAGCCGGAAAGCCTGCCCGATCTCGCCGGAACAAGGATCCTGATCGCGGCCGGGAAGCACGATCTCATCTGTCGTCCCTCGGCGGCGATGAGGCTGGAAGATGCGCTGAGGGATGCCGGAGCGGACGTGGACATTCTCTGGTCTGAAGCAGGCCACGGCCTGACCCGCGAGGACATCCTGGCGGTGGCTGAGTTTCTCGGCGAGGCCTGACTCGCCTCAACCCGAAGGGCCGTCGACCACCGGACCGGGGCCGGCGGCCCGGATCAACAGCTCATGGAGCCTGCCCAGCTCGTCCGGACTCAGCTGCTGGAGCGATTCGGCGGCGGCCCGATCCACCCGCTCGATTCCCAGGGCCAGAATTTGGTCACCGGCCGGCGTCCGCCGGTAGGCGATCCGGCGCCGGTCCGTCTGGTCAGAGGCGCGATCCACCCAGCCCGCGGCCTCCAGCGACTGCAGGATGTTGCTCACGGTGGGAGGAGGGGAGCCGATGCTCCGGGCGATGTCTCCCGGGTGCGGAAGCGCCTCCAGAATCGCCAGGATCGCCAGGGCCTTCGGATGGATCCCCAGATCCTGGAGGCCCTCGGCGGCGGCCGAGAACAGGCGGTGCTGAATCTGCCAGGTCAGTCGGACGATCTCCCAGCCTGAAAGTTCTGCCATGAAATAGTTTCTCCGCGAAACAAAAGCCGAAGCCTGCTCGTATCAAAGGAGTATGAAGGTTTTCCTCACGGGAGCCACAGGCTTGCTCGGAGTCCATCTGGTTCGGGAGCTGGCGGCTTCAGGGCATCAAGTGGTCGGGCTCGTCCGGAGTCGGGCCAAGGCCGAGCGCCTCTTTGCCGGCCTCGAGGGTCTGGAGTGGGTCGAAGGCGATCTCGCCGATCCATCGGCCGCGGACCTGGTGCCCCCGGCGGATGCGGCCGTGCTGGCAGGGGCCGTCTTTTCCGAGCACTATCGAACGCCCCTGGAGTGGAAGCGTTTCCAGGAAGTGAATGTGGACGGCCTCTTGAGGATGCTTCGAGCGGGGCGGGCTCAAGGGCATCGCAAGGCGGTCTTCATCTCTTCCAGCGGCGCATTGAAGCCGGACGGCAGCCTGGCCGATCCGGACACGATGGCCGACCCCTACCGGAAGAGCAAGATCCTGGGAGAGAGGGCGATCGCCGCCGATCCTGCGCTGGAAGGCTTCCCGGTCCTCACCGTGCGCCCGTCCTGGATCTTCGGGCCGGATGATCCGACGCCGACCACCCCCATGAAGATGTCTCTGGAGATGGCCCGCACCGGCCGCCTGCAGATGGTGGCGGGCTCTCCCGGGCCGGTCGTCGACGCCCGCGACGTGGCCCTTGCCGTCAGGCTCGCCCTGAAAAAGGAGGAGGCGGCGGCCGCCTTCAACCTTGTCGGGGCAAATCTGCCGGCGGCCCAGGCACTGCAGGACATCGGGGACCGGATCGGGCGGGTCAAGGTCTCCCGGGTGCCCTTGGCAATGGCCGAGTTCGCGTCGCGGCTTCTGCAGATCAGGACCAATCTCACGGGAGCCGAGAACCCGCTGCCCCTGGATGGTCTCCGGTTCCTCAGCCGAGGGACGCCGCTCTCGGGGCGGGCAGCGGCGGCGAGGCTCGGCTTCGAGTACCGGGCATGGGAGGTTACGGCCCAGGATGTCGCCGACTGGGCGAAGGCGACCGTCGCCCGCGGGTAAGGGGAGTCAGGCGGCTCGGGACTCCGGCTCCAGCTGAAACCGCTCGACCGACCGGGTCATCTGGCCGGCCAGCTCGTCCAGCTCCTCGGCGAGTCGCTGGACGGCCTGGGCGCTCGTTCCCTGGCGCCTGATCGATTCTGCGAAGGTCTCCGAGGCCTCCTCCAGACGTCGACCGCTTTCGGAGAGCTGCTCCGCCGCGGCGGCGGCCTCCTGGGTGATCGCGGCGACGGTCTCGATGCCGGACTCGACGGCCTCCGCCTCCTGGACCATTCCGTCGGTCTGGCGAAGGGTCTCCTGGGTCAGAGCGTCCGCCGCCTTGACGGAGCCGAGAATCTGGTCCAGCGCGTTCGCCGCCTCGGCACCCGAGGCTCGGCCGGATTCCACCTGAGCCAGCCCGCCTTCCATCTCCACCACAACCGCATGAACCGCGGCTTGAAGGGCGGCGATCAGCTGGGCGATCTCGGTGGTCGCGGCGGCAGACCGCTCGGCGAGCCGACGGACTTCATCGGCGACCACGGCAAAGCCTCGTCCCTGGTCTCCCGCTCGGGCAGCTTCGATGGCGGCGTTGAGGGCGAGGAGATTGGTCTGGTCGGCGATGCCGTCGATCGTCTCCACGATCTGCCCGATCTCGTGGTGCCGCTCGCCCAGCTGCCGGACGAGAGCCGCATGGGCTTCCACCTGGCCGCCGATCCGACCCATCGCCTCGATCGACTCCCGCACGGCAGCGGCCCCCGTCTCGGCTCCTCGAAGGGCCTCCTGACCCGCCTCGGTCTGACGCCGGCACTGGTCCTGCACTCCTTCCACGATCTCCCGGAGGCGTCGCATTGCGGCAGCCGGCTCGCCCGCTGAGGCGGCGAGTTCTTCGCTCCCCCGGGCGATCTCGGCGTTGGCCCGGGCGGTCTCCTCGGCCACGGTCCCCAGCCGGGCGTAGGCGGATCGGGTCTCGTCCGCCACGGATGAGGATTCCTCGGACTCCTTCCGAAGCCGTGTTCCGGCCTGCGAGACGCGATGCGACTGCGACTCAAGTTCGTGCATGACGGAGCTGAGGGATCGGGAGGTCTCCGCCAGAGCCGCCGCCAGGGCGTCCCCCTGGGAGGAGGCGACGCGGAGGTCACCCGAGGCGAGCCGTCCCGTCCAGGCCAGAGCCGCCTGCAGACGGACCTGAAGGCCGCGGAACCCTTCCGCCA
>JAKRSE010000345.1 GCA_022402505.1 Fimbriimonadaceae bacterium
TCGGTGTGGCCGTTCCTCCTCGGCTGGCAAAGGCGGTTTTTGCGGCACTGGCCGAGACGCTGGACCGATAAGGCGTCATCATTGTTGGGTGCGCATTCTGGCGGCGGCGGTCCTGCTGGCGGCGGCCGCATGGTCGGCTGCCCAGCCCGTCACCCTGCGCCTGATGGGCGAAGCCCTCGCCATCCCGCCGCCGGAAGCCACCGACCCTCGCAGCCTGGCTCGACGGGCCGTCTTCGACGAGTTCCAGCGGCAGAATCCCGACATCCGGATCGCCAATGCGGGCGGGTTGGAGCTGAGCGGCAGCTTCGCTGAATCGAGCCTGCTCATGTCGATGGCCGGGGACACGGCGCCGGACGTCTTCTACGTAAATTTCCGACAGTACTTCAGCTACGTCGAGCAGGGGTTCTGCCGGCCGCTGGACGACTTCTTCGAGGCGGATCCCGGTCTGGAAGGCCGCGTTCAGCCGAGGATCATGGACGTGCTGCGGAGCTTCGACGGCCGGGTCTATGCCGTGCCGTACTACCAGGTCGCGCAGGCGCTCTACTACCGTCGCGACCATTTTCTGCAGGCCGGCCTCGACCCCTCTCGACCGCCCAAGACTTGGGATGAGTTCATAGAATACGGCAGAAAGCTCAACGAATCGGCGGAAAATCGGAACGGGTTTGCGTTCAGCGGCGGGCTCGGCGGCAAGGCCTATTGGTGGACCAACTTCGTCTGGCAGGCGGGGGGCGAGGTCCTGGTTCCGGCCGAGCGGGGCTATGCCCGGAGCGCCGTCGGAACGCCCGAAGCGGCGACCGCGCTCGACTTCTTCCGCCGCCTGACCCGTGAGACCTGGCAGGACGCCCAGGGCCGAACCCGAGGGCCCCTCGCCCGGATCACCACGAACCTGGGCCAGGACATCAACGAAGGCCGGGTCAGCATGTGGTTCGGCTACACCAACGACCTCGTTCTCAGCACCAGCGACATCCATCCGAGCCTGCTGGGGATCGCGGCCATGCCCGCCGGGCCGGCCGGCAGCGTCGGCGAGATCAACAGCGGCATGTGGGCCGTCAACGCCCGCCTGACCGACCCTCGCCGACTGGATGCCGCCCGCCGGTTCATCACCTACTTCGCGGGCGAGGAGGCGGATGCCGTCGCGACCCGGCTCTTCGTGGAGCAGGGTATGGCGGCTCTGGTCAATCCGGTCAATCTCAAGCGGTTCGGCTACCCCGACCTGGCCGCCTCGGTGGACCCCGCCTATGTCGAGGCCAACGAAATGCTCTTCGAGCGAGGCCATCCGGAACCCTACGGCCGGAACTCGCAGCAGGTCTATCTCGTGCTCGATTCCGCGCTGGATCGGGCTCTGCTGGAGCCGAACACCCCCTCCCTGGACATCCTCAAAGACGTCGAAGCGGAGATGAACCGCCAGCTCCTCGGCTACATCCCCGAGGCGGAAATGAACCGGCTTCGAGCCCGGGCCTGGATCCTCGCCGGAGCCGTGGGCCTGGTCTCCCTTTGGCTTGTGATTCGTGCCTGGCGTCGCCGCCCTCGACGTTCGGAATCGCCGGGCGGACGAGGCCTCCGGGGCGCGTGGATCTTCCCCGCTCTCTGCATCCTGCCGGCCTCGCTGAGCATCCTGGTCTGGAGCTACTACCCGCTTCTTCAGGGGCTCCTCATCGCCTTTCAGGACTACCGAATCGTGCAGCCCAGTCAGTGGGTGGGGTTGGACAATTTCATCGCCACCTTCACCCAGCCGATCTTCTGGAAGTCCCTCTGGAACAGCCTGGTCTACGTCGTGCTCACCCTCGGGATCGGGTTCCTGCTGCCGGTCTTTCTTGCCCTGGCGATCAGCGAAATCCCGAAGGGCGGCACGCTCTTTCGGGTCCTCTTCTACCTGCCGGCAATGACGAGTCCCCTCATCATCGCCCTCCTCTGGCGATGGTTCTATGACCCCTCCCCATCCGGGCTTCTGAACAGCCTGGTCGGGCCGATGATGTCGCTCTGGAACGGCGTCACCGGGCGGGCCGATCCCACCGCCTTCAACTGGCTCGGGGACCCGGCGCTGGCCATGCCCGCGGTCGTCCTTCCCGGAATCTGGGCGGGCGCCGGGCCGGGGTCGATCCTGTACCTGGCGGCCCTCAAGACGATCCCCGAGGAGAGGTATGAGGCGGCCGACCTGGACGGCGCCGACTGGCGTCACAAGATCCGGTTCATCACGCTCCCCGGCCTCATGCCCCTGATGCTCATCAACCTTCTGGGCGGATTCATCGGCGGCTTCAAGGCGATGGAGAACGTCTTTGTCCTCACAGGGGGCGGGCCGCTCTACGCGACCCACACCATCGGGCTGGAAGTCTGGACCAACGCCTTCCTCTTCCTCCGGTTCGGCTATGCCACGGCCGCGGCCTGGGTGATGGGGGCCATCCTCATCGGGTTCACCGTCCTCCAGCTGCGCCACCTCATGTCGCTCCGCTTCCGGACCGCCTCCTGATTCTCTGCGATGCAACCGGCTTTCGAATCTGAACTTGGACAGAGCCGCAGGATTGTGGCCGATGTCGGAGTGGATGCGCGGCTCGCGGGCAACGATGCCGTCTTCACCTATGCCGCCGATCAGACGGTCCGGATCGGAGAAGCCCACTTCGTGCCGCTGGGCACCCGTTGGGTTCCGGGGTGGGTCCTGCGGGTGTACGAAGCGGACGAAGAGGAGCTCGGCTTCCCCTTCGCCAAGCTCAAGCCCTTGACGCAGCCGATTCGGGGGCTGGAACTCCCGGCCCGGGTCATCGACCTGGTCCATCGAACCGCCCTCGACTCCCTCTCGCCCGTGAGTCAGGTGATCGCGGCGGCGGCTCCTCCCGGACTCAAGGACCGCATCTGCCGAACCTGGGAGAGAGTCGGATCCGACACGGGGCCGTTGCCCGTGGGGGCGGTTCAGCAGGAGATCCTGGCGATGCTGGACAAGGGGCCGATCCGCGAGATGGGAAGCCGCTCCCTCACCGCTCCGATCCGAAGAGGTCTGCAGAGTCTGCGGGCCCGGGGTCTGGTGGAAGCCCGGCTCTCCCTCGCCCCGCCTTCGCTTCGGGCGGGCGGTGAAGGAACGCTCCGGCTGACCCCCGACGAGAAGGCCGTCGATCTCTTTCTGAACCGGGAAGGGAGGCGCCGCCCCGCCCAGGCGATGACCCTGATGGCCCTCCAGGGGAGCGGGGCCACCGGGTTCACCCGGCAGGAGATCCGCGCCCTCTCCGGTGTGACCGACCAGACGATCCGGTCGCTGTTCCAGGCGGGACTGCTCGTGGCGGTGGACGAAGCGGCCGCCCCGCCCAGCTCCGCCAAGGAGCCGAGCCTCGAGCAGAAGGCGGCTCTGGATGCCATCCTCCCCGCCGTCGCTGAGCACCGACCGGAGCGGTTCCTGCTCTTCGGAGTGACCGGATCCGGCAAGACGGAGGTCTATCTGCAGGCCGCCGCCGCCGCGCTCCGGGCCGGAAGGCAGATCCTCTACCTCGTTCCGGAGATCGCCCTGACCGCTCAGGTGGTCGCCCAGCTGCGAGGCCGGTTCGGGCGGAGCGTCGCCGTGCTCCACTCGAACCTCTCCCCGGGCGAGCGGCTCGATTCGTGGAGCCGGGTCCAGCGCGGAGAAGCTCCGGTGGTTCTCGGTCCCCGCAGCGCCCTCTTTGCCCCCCTGGCCAACCTCGGCCTGATCGTGGTGGATGAGGAGCATGAAGGGAGCTACAAGCAGGATACGGCCCCAAGGTATCACGCGAAAAAGGCAGCCCTCCAGCTGGCGGACCTGCATGGATGTCCGGTTCTCTTGGGTTCGGCCACCCCCAGTCTCGAGTCGTGGACCGAGGCGAAGGATCGGGGCATGACCCTCCTGACCATGCGGAAGCGGCCCGCCGAAGCGCGCCTTCCCGAGGTGCGGCTGGTCGATCTCCGCGAGGGGTTTCGAGACCGGCGGCCCAGCCTCTTCTCACCGGAGCTGGAGCGGGCGATTCTCGAGACGCTGGCCGCCGGGAATCAGACGATCCTCTTCCACAACCGCCGCGCCTACAGCCCGTTTCTGGTCTGTCGGAGCTGCGGAGAGCGGATCGAATGTCCCGACTGCAGCGTGACCCTCAGCTGGCATCGAGGAGACGACCGGCTGCTCTGCCACCACTGCGACCACACGTCTCCCGTGCCGACCAAGTGTCCGAAGTGCGGCGAGGAGAGGCTGCGACCCTTCGGATTCGGCTCGGAGCGGGTCGAGGAGGAGGTCGGCAAGATCTTCCCCAAGGCCCGCGTGGCCCGGCTCGACCGCGACATAGCCCGGAAGAAGGGCGCGCTGGAAGAGATCTTCGCCCGATTCCGAGGCGGCGAGATCGACGTTCTGGTCGGCACCCAGATGATCGCCAAAGGGCTCGACTTTCCAAAGGTGACCCTGGTCGGAGTCGTCGCGGCCGACATGTCCCTGGGAGTTCCGGACTTCCGGGCGGGTGAGCGGACCCACCAGCTGCTCAGCCAGGTCGCCGGGCGGGCGGGGCGGGGCCGCGATCCGGGCCGGGTCATCATCCAGACGATGCAGCCGGAGCACCCCTCGCTCCAGAGCGCCCTGCACCACGACTACGAGGCCATGGCGGCGTCTCTGCTCCCCGAGCGGATGCAGGCCCTCTATCCGCCCTACAGCCGCCTGGTGAATGTCATCGTCAGCGGGCCGGATCGAGAGGAGGCTCGGAGGGCGGCGCGCCGGACCGCCGAAGCCCTCCGGCTCACCCTTCCCCGAGCGAAGGTCCTCGGCCCGGCCCCCTGCGCGCTGGAGCGGCTGCAGAACCGCTGGCGTTTCCACGCCCTGGTGAAGATGGCCCCGGACGCCGATCCCTCCCCGATCCCCGCCGCTCTGGACGGCATCCAGCAGGGCGACCTCCGGGTCACGGTGGACGTGGACCCGGGGTCGCTGACCTGAGGATACGACCGCCCCCGATTCACGGGTTCGCCTGCGGCTCACGCGTTCACCGGGGGCTGCCATGGACCGGCGGCCTGCGAGGGCCTGTTCACGCTTTCATGGGCAGGAGGCGGTCAAGGCTCTTTCTGATCTCGGCGAGGGCCGATCCTGGGGTGCCCCGACCTGACGGCCGTCCCCAGTCTCATGACGGAAGCCGGGACGGTTGGTCGGCCGCAGGTCGGGAAGCAGGGAGTTCGGCCTTCGGAAGGGCGCAGGAGGCACCGTCCCTCGAACCTGGCCTGCGACGGATCGTGGCCTTTCCGCTACGAGCCGGGCCGGCGGTCCGTCGACGGGCCAGGGCACCCGCTGTCAGGCGGGCAGGAATGAACCAGAGGTGTGAACACACTCTCGGGCTCGGGTAGGCGGCCGCCCCCGAGGCTCACGCCTGACCCAGGGGCGGCAAGGGGGGTTCAGCGGATGGGGATGCAGATGTCGGTGACCGGCGGCTCCTGCCCTCCCTCCATGGAGAGGTAGTGCTCGAAGCATGGCCGTGCATCGGGGACGACTCCGGCCGCCGGAAGTCCGTCCCGATAGGCGGACCGCCAGGCTTCGCCCAGGCCGGCATAGGCGCCGACGTAGCGGAAGATGGCATAGCGGCCGCCGGGCAGCTCCGATTCCTGCAGGGGCTCGGGAGGCGATCCCTGATGGTCCACCGGGAGAATCGCTCCGGCATCGCCCCGAAGGGCCGCGGGGTCGGTCGTCGCCGGATCGTCCAGGTAGAGGGCGACGATCCCTTCCACCGGAAGCCGGTCGCGATTGACGATCTCGTTCAGTCGGGCGAAGGCTCCGCCGATCTGATCATAGGGTCCGATATGCCGCAGCGCCCACATGCGAGCGGCCGGGCGTTCTTCGATGCGCATTTCCATCGTGATCTCCGGCACAGGGAGAGGCTTCAGGGTGAGGTCGGGGCCGTCAGACCGCCAGGCGATCCCGTTGAGGGGCTGGAGCATCGGGACGAAGCCGCGCTTCCGAAACTCGGTCGGGCTGAGTCCCCAATGATCCTGAAAGGCCTTCGCCAGATTCTGAGGAGTGGCGAAGCCCACGTCCAGGGCGATCTCTCCCACCGGCTCGTCGCCTTCGACCAGCCGCCAGGCGGCCCGTTCCAGGCGAAGCCGACGTCGCAGGGAGCCGGGGGTCTCCCCGGTCCAGGCGGCGAAAGCGCGTCCGAAATGGCCGAGCGACCAGCCGAGCTCATCGGCGATCTGCTCCACCGACGTGTCGGGGGCTTCGGCAAGCCGGTTGACGGCCGCCTGGAAGCTCCGATGCCACTCCTGAAGGGTGCTCTCTCTGTGCACGGGAATCAGTGTGCGCCCGGGGCGAACCCGGGCGCGTTTCCGATTCTGATCAATCAGCCCTGGCGGCGGATGACGGCGTAGGCGTTGTGGGCGTGGATCGACTCTTCGTTCTCGACCTCGATCTCGTAGCCCGTGATGCGGGAGTCGTCGTCGAAGCGCAGGGCGACCTCGCGGACCAGGTCCTCGACGAACCGCGGGTTCTCGTAGGCCCGCTCGGTGACCCACTTCTCATCCGGCCGCTTGAGCACCGGATAAAGGGCGCAGCTCGCCGATCCCTCGATCATGTCGATCACCTCTTCCAGCCAGATGTGGTCGCCGGATTCCACCCGGACCGTCACCCAGCCTCGCTGGTTGTGGGCGCCGTACTTGGAGATCTCCTTGCTGCAGGGGCAGAGCGTGGCGACGGGAATCTTCAGGAGCAGGGCGCACTTGAACGAGCCGTTGATCTCGGCGTCGAACCCGCAGTCGAACTCCATCATTCCCGGCTTGCCCGTCACGGGGGCGTGCTTGGTGACGAAGAAGGGGAACCGAACGGTGACGTGGGCCTTTTCCGCCTTCAGCCGCTCGCGCAGGCCGTGCAGGAGGTTCGGCAGAGCCTGGACGCTGATCTCGCCCTCGTGCTCGTTCAGCACTTCGAGGAACCGGCTCATGTGGGTGCCCTTGAACTCGCTGGGCAGATCGACCGTCAGGGTGAAGTCGCCGATCGTGTGCTGGCGCTCTCGGGCTCGGTCCAGCACCATGATCGGGTACTTGACCTTGCGGACGCCGACCCGGTCGATCGGGATGTTTCGGGTGTCGGGCGTCTTCTGAATGTCGGGAAGGGAGACGGTGTCGGTCGTCTCGGGGCGGGATTCAATGGCAGCCATGAGCTTGGAGTCCTTGG
>JAKRSE010000346.1 GCA_022402505.1 Fimbriimonadaceae bacterium
GACTCCGGTCGGCCCGTCCAGGCGACGGTCATCTGCGGGCGGAACCGGGCGGCGCGCCGTCGGCTCCTCCTCGCCTCGATGAAGCTGGAGAATCCGGGAGTCTTCGACCTGGTGATCAAGGGCCACGTCAGCCAGCCCGAGATGGCCTCCTGGATGCACGCCTGCGACCTTCTGGTGAGCAAGCCGGGCGGCCTGACGACGACCGAGGCTCTGGCGGCCGGCTGCCCCTTCCTGGTCGCCGATCCCTTCATGATTCCCGGTCAGGAGGAGGGGAACGCCGACTTCCTGGTGGAGGCGGGCATCGGCCGCCGAGTGCACACGCCCTCGGAGGCCGCCGAAGCCATCCTGGAGCTCACATCCCAGCCGGACACGCTCGCCAAAATGAGCCGCCAAGCCCTCACCCACGCCAAACCCGGCGCCTCGGCGACGATCATTGATCGGTTGCTGGGGATGTAGATCGGGCGGGTCAGCTCAACTGGTCAGTTCTTCGGACCACTCCATCTTTCGCTTCATGAAGTCGCCGAACATGGGCACCGTGAAGTCCATCTCTCCATGCTGGGCACTGTAGGCCATTCCCTTCTTGATCAGGTTCGCCCTGGTCGGTCCCAGGCTCGTCAGCCTCCGTCCGAGCTTGTCCGCCAGATCGGCAGACCTGCATGGAACTCCCAGTTCAGCCATGGCGCGGAGGTAGCGCTTTTCGGATGGTGTGAGGCGGTCAAATCTGACTTGGAAGAAGTCCTGATCCAGCTTGGAGATGACGATTCTCTCGGCATTTTGGACATCCGTTGCGGTAATCGGCGACTTTTCGGCCACGCGCCATGTGTCGTAGGCCCAACGTTGGATGAAGTAGGGGTACCCCTGCGTCCTTCGATAGACCTCCTCCAGAGCCTCAGACTCAATCCGTATTCCTTCTCGCCTCAGCGGCTCTTCCACGGCTTTGGCCGAATCGGACATGGAGAGGGATCCGATCTGGGGAAACGAGAAGAGCCGCTCGGCATAGGATTTGGCGGCTCCGGCAAGCCCGGGAAGCGTCGGCAGGCCGCATCCCACGACGGCAAACGGCAATTGAAGCTGCTGGAGACGATGCAGAGCGACGATCACCGCCGAGAGCTCGATTTCACTCAGATACTGGACCTCATCGATGAAGAGTGCGATCCCAGTCCCTCGGTCTTTGGCAGCCTCGGCAATGGCCACGAAGAGGGAGGTCAAGTCATGCTCAAGATCGCCGGAATCCGCCGAGCCCTGAATCGGCTCGTAGGCCATGGCGAACGTGACCTTGTCGATGGTGACCTGAGGAGTCCCCAGGAACGCCCGAAACACACCCAGCGCATTCTTGACCTTCTCACTCAGACCCGCCCTTTGGTCCAGCTTGAGCAGAAGCGACCTCAAGCTGGGAGCCAAGAGATCGCCCAGTGACTTTCCCTCTGGAGCCTCGATGAAGACGGACTCGAAGGTGAGATCGTCTGCAATCTTCCGAAGCTCATTCAGAAGAACCGTCTTCCCGACGCCCCGGAGCCCGGTCATCAGGATGCTCTGCTCCGCCCTGCCTTGCAGACACCTGGCCAAAAGGAGCCTGCCCTGATCCAGGATCTCCTCCCGCCCGACGAGTTCGGGAGGTGGATTGCCCGCGCCTGGCGCGAACGGATTTCTCAGCGGATCCACGCGGCGAAGTATAGCTGTTTATACGCGAAACCGCGAATAAATGGCTATAAATCGGTGCGAGCGAAGGCTCCCTCATTCACGAGTTGAGCGGCCGGTCCAGTTCCTGCTCGGCTTCTTCGAGCCGCTCCACCAGGTGCCGGGCTTCGGTGAGCTCCGTGAGGACGGTGGGGGCCAGGGAGCGCATCGGGCGGTTGGCGGTGCGGGCGAGCGCGGCGGCGGCGGCCTCCATCTCGGACACGAGAGCCGCGGGCCAAGACTCGGCGGAGCTCAGACCAGGAGCGGCGGCCGGGGTCGAGACGGCGAACTCCAGCAGACGGATCATCGCCTCTTCCATCTTGTCACGAACCGGTCGGCCGGCATCCTCCCAGCCCGGCGAGAGTTCCGGCTGGGCGAGGACCGAGAGATAGGCGGCCGCTCCCCGGTCCAGCAGAGCTGCCAGGTCCGCGGCGATCGGCGAGCGCCCCATCAGACCCTCGAAGGACTGCATCCGGTCTCCCAGCCGCCGGCAGGCCGCCCGCAGACGCTTCTGCGAGGGCGAAATCCGGCGGTCCAGCAGGTGGCTGAGAAGGCCGAAGGCTCCTCCCACCACCACAAAACCGGCGACTCCAATGAAGAAGAGTTCGTGCACCAGCAGGGTCAGAGGCAGAAAGACCGCCAGACCGGCCAGGCTCGCCGCCGACGGGACGATCCAGGAGGCCAGCCGCCAGCCGTGGGAGACCCGCTCGCCCTCCTGATCGACCAGAGCCTCCAGCGCGGGAAACTCCGGCTCAACCCCATCCCGCCGAAGCCCCCGAAAGAACCGCAGTGCGCTGAGTTTCGCCATGATCGGGATGAAGTGACGCGGCCGGTCGTGATCAGGTTGCCGGGCCCGCCTCAGACCGTCGCGAAGAGGAGCTTTCGGCTTCGGACGTCCAGGCACTCCGTGTCCGGGATTTCGAAGCGGTTTCCGTCCACGTCCACGATCAGCAGCTGGGTCTCCGACATCCACAGGGCGTTCTCCTGCAGAGACTGGGTGACGAATTCGCGGTCGCCCCGGTCCGTGTTCACCTTCCAGTAGGTCGCCCCGAATTCGGTCGTGCAGCTGATGATGCCCGTCACCACGCTCGTCAGGTACCGCCGGTCGAGCTCCTTCACCACCACGTCGCGGGTCTCGGGATCCAGCTCGCTGAGGTCAGTCACCATGCAGATCTCCCGGTCGCGGCCGTCCAGCAGCGCGAGATACCGGTTCGGATGGGTCATCGGGCTGGCCCAGACGGGGCGGACCTGGAGCCAGCATTCGCCGTCCAGCTCCGCCCGCAGACGGCCTTCCGGGGCATAGAACAGCTTGAGGCCGAGGCTCATGGCGTTCAGTCTGCACCGACCGGCGCCCAGGCCCGGGGCCTCTCAGGCCATGTGGACGAGGCCGGACGCCCGACCGACGTGGCTGAGCACCCAGGACCAGTCTTCGAACCCTTCGCTGAGCCCACGGAAGGTGGGGGCCTCCTGAGCCCAGGGGCCGGAATCGAAGGTGGAGACGATGGCGTAGCTTTCGCGGCCCTGTCCGGCCGGATCGATCTGAAGGTCCTCCGGCAGGCGGGTCCGCAGCCGACGGATGAGGTCGGGATAGAGGCCGGTGCCGAACATCATGAGGTCGCCCAGGTGGCGGTGAACCTCCCGCTCCCGCTCAAAGGAGTCGGCGTGGACGGTGACGTCGCCCTGCGCGATCAGGTCGGTCAGGCTGGTGACCGGGGCCCCATCGGCCCCCTTCACCCGGTCGAGGGCTTCGGCTTCCATGAAGTCGAGAAGCAGATCGGTGAGATAGGCCTCCACCGGCGGGCTGCCGGAGGTCGCGACGTGCTTCACCACCGCGGTGTGGATCAGTTCGCGAAGCAGGATGGCCAGAGGATGGTCATGGCTGATTCGAGACATGGCGTTTCTTGCGGATTTTCCCGCAGACCTTTCATTGTAGGTCGAAAGGCCTGGTTTCTTCAAGACGCCTGAATGGCCGACTTGGTTTCGGCTTGAACCGACATCCCGTGTAAACTGGAAGTGGAGCGCATGATCCCGCCGCCCGATCCCTCCGCCGCCCAGCGCAAGACCCTCATCACCGTTGCCGTGGCGGTCGCGTTGCTCGTCTGCCTCCTCTTGGGGGTGGGCATCGGCCGAGGCCTCTTCGGCCTGTTCGGTCGTCCCCAAGCCGGCCTCGATCAATCGGCCGGAGCGGCTCCCGGGCTCAGTCGTCAGGCCGAACCCGCGCCGGCGCTCAATCGGCAGGCCGAGCCTGCTCCGAGTCTGGACCGGCAGGCCAAGCGGATGCCGCAGGACATCGCCGACTGGCTGCGGCACCTGGAAGAGACCGAGCGCCGCCGCAGCGCCCTCAGCCAGAGGCAGATCGGCAAGCTGATGGTTCAGATGACGTACCTGAGCCTGGGAGCCGGCAAAGAGGTGCTCCAGGGATTGCTGCAGGGCGACATCGAGGCCCTGGGAAACCAGGGGCCGGCTCAGAACCTCACGACCGACGCCCAGGCGATGCGCCGCGAGTGGGCCGAGCTGGACGCCTACTTCCGCAGCTACCCGCCGCCTCGCGAGTGCATCCCGATCATGACCTCATACACCGAAGTCCTGAACGAGACCGGCACGATGATCCTCGCCGTCATCGACAGCCTGGCGAATTCGCAGAACGATCCGAGCGGAGCCATCGCTGCCCTGAACTCCATGAAGGGGGACTCCAGCTCTCGCATCGGCAGGCCCGCCGCCGAGACCGACAGGCTGGTCCAGGCGATCTGCGACGAGTACGAGACCCGCAAGTGGTTCAGCATCGCTTCGGACTTCGGCCAGGGGTCCCTCGGCCAGATCGGCGGCCTGCCCACGACTCCATGAGCGACCACGAAGGGAAGGTCCGGGCGGTCGAGGACCGCTTCGTCACCGAATGGGGCCGCATGAGCAGCTCCTGGGGGATCAACCGCACGATGGCCCAGATCCATGCCCTGCTCATCATCACGGGCCGGGAGTTCAGCATGGACGAGATCATCGACCGGCTGGGGATCAGCCGCGGGAACGCCAGCATGAACCTGCGCGACCTGGAGGATTGGAGCCTCGTCCGGCGCAGCCGAGCCTCCAACGGCCGCAAGGATCTGTATCAGGCTCACGGGGACATCCTGGACATGTTCGTCCGGGTCGTCCGCGAACGCAAGCGGCGCGAACTCGACCCGACCTCAGGCGCGATCCGCGACTGCCTCGCGATGCTCCCGGCCGAAGAGGACGGCGAAATCCGCCGCCGGCTGATGACCTTCCTGGAGCTGTTCGACATCATCGACGCCGTCTATCGCCGCCTGATGGAACCCGAAGGCGAACCCCGCCAACTCCTCACCGCCATCCGGGAAGGGAAGGCGGTGGATGAGGTGTTGTAGGGGGCTATGCATAGCTCTGCCTCGCTGCGCGTAGCTATGCATAGCTATGCTTGGCTATGCATAGCTATGCTTGGCTATGCATAGCTCGGCCTCGCTGTGCATAGCTATGCATAGCGAGGCAGAGCTATGACCAGGCATGCTAAACCCCCAACACCCGCCGCACCTTCAACGCCAGCGCCACATGGGTGCGGTGACCGCTTTTTCGAGCGGTGACGTCCAGGGTGGAGAGGGGGAGGCCGGTGAGGGTCATGTCGCCGATCAGGTCGAGCAGCTTGTGGCGGGCGGGCTCGTCCGGGAACCTCGTGTCGCCGCGCGGGCCGGCCGGGTCGAGGACGATGCAGGACGATTCGTCCAGCCCCCGCCCCAGGCCCAGACGCTCGACGTGAGGGAGTTCGAAGTCGAAGACCAGGGTTCTCGCCGGGGCGATCTGCTCGGCGTACTCGGCCGGGCTCTGAAGCCGAACCTCGGCGGTCTGGACCCCCGGCCAGCGATCCGCCGGCGTCTCGAATGTGAATCGAAAGTGGCCGCTGCCCCGAGCCGCCGCCAGGTCTGCCCGACGATCGGCGGGCGTCTCGTGATCCTTCTCGTAAACCCGATCGAACAGGACCGGGAACTCCGCCGGACCGATCTCGGCCACACCCGACTCCAGGATCGCCTGCACCCAGGGGCCGGCCGAGCCGTCGAGCCCCGGCATCTCACCGCCGACGACCTCGATCTCGGCGTCGGTGATCCCGAGCCCGCCCAGCGCGCTGAGCAGATGCTCCACGACCCCCACGCCCCCCAGCACCGTGCACCGAGAGGTGTCGGTCACGTTCTCAGCGACGGCCGCCGTTCCGTTGATCCTCAGGCCGGTCTCTCCCGGCATCACCCGCACGACGACGGCCGCGCCGGAATGGAGCCCTCTTCCCTCGATCCGGATGTCTCGCGCCAGGGTTCGACGCAGAACGACCGTCCTCACTTGTCGGCCTCAAGCTCATCGACCCGGCGCTCCAGCGCCTTGAACTCCTTCAGAAGCTCAGGAAGCTTCTTCTGGGCGGCGATGATGCGCAGGGCTTCCCGCACGGGCAGACTCGGCATTCCGAAGTAGGCGTCCTTCTCCACCCGGCGCATCGCCATGACCCCTGACTTGCCTCCGAACTGGGCGCCTGGGGCGATCTCGACGTGGTCGGAGATGCCGACCTGCCCGCCCATGGCGACGCCGTCGCCGATCTGACAGCTCCCGCTGATCCCGACCTGACCGGCCAGAACCACGAACCGGCCGAGGCGGGTGTTGTGGCCGACCTGAACCAGATTGTCCATCTTCGATCCGGCGCCGATCTCGGTGTCGCCGCAGGTGGCTCGGTCGATGCAGCTGTTGGCGCCGATCTCCACCCCGTCGCCGACCACGACGCGGCCGACCTGCGGCACCTTCTGATGTTCCCGACCGTTCCAGACGAATCCGAATCCATCCGCCCCCAGCACGCTTCCGGAATGGATGCGGCAGCCGGCCCCGATGAGGACGTCGTGGTAGAGGGTGACCCGGGGGAAGAGGATCGAGCCCGCTCCCACCCGGCTCCGAGGGCCGACAAAGCAGTGGGCGAACACCTGGGCCCCCGCCTCGATCACCGCGTCTGCTTCGATCACCGCGAATGCGCCGATGGAAGCGGTCGGATCGACGGATGCCGAAAGATCCACATGGGCGGTGGGATGGACGCCTGGGGGCGCCTCCATCGTGCGGTCATAGAGCGCCAAGACGGTGTGGAAGGCGGCTCGGGGGGAATCGACCCTCAGCAGGGCCACGCCTTCCGGCACCTCGGCATCGCGGCCAACCACGATCGCGCCGATCGGAACCTGAGCGGCTGCGGCCAGCTTGGGTCCATCGGTGGCGAAGGTGACTCCCTCCGGATCGGCCGTGCCCGCCGGGACGGGACGGGCCAGACGGAGGTCCGGGGGGCCGACAGGTTCAGCCGACAGGCGGTCGGCCAACTGCTGAAGTGTGAAGGAGGGTTCTTGGCTCATGGCAGGGGCTGGCGTCT
>JAKRSE010000347.1 GCA_022402505.1 Fimbriimonadaceae bacterium
CGGTCCCGGAATCGAGCCGCATCACCTCGCCCGTCTGGGCGAGAGGTTCTTTCGGCCGGACGAGTCGCGGAGCCGGTCGGCCGGCGGGACGGGACTCGGCCTCTCCATCGTCAAGGCCCTGACCGAAGCCCACCGAGGCGCCTGGACCGCCCAAAGCGAAGTCGGGAAGGTGACGATCATGACCATCTCTCTTCCCCTCGCCGGACCGGGGCCCGACCCTCATGGTTTCCTCACAGCCGGAGCGAAGAATGAACACAAGCCCGACGACAGATCGGGCCAAGGAGCAAAGAGATGATGCGAACCAAGTTGATGACCCTGGCCCTGGCCATGATCCTGACCCTCGGCACGGCGGTCGTGACCGCGCAGCCCGGACCGGGCGGCCCCGGCGGCGGCGGCTTCCGGCAGGGCGGCCCTGGCGGCCCCGGTGGACCGGGAATGCGACGCGGCGGCGACCCGGCCGCTCTGATCCTCGGCATGACTTCGGTGGCCAAGGAGCTGAAGCTGACCCCGGGCCAGCAGGCGGAGATCAAGGAGGTCCTGGACTCCATTCGGCCCGGCCCCGGACGCGGCGGACCCCAGGGAGGCCCCGGCGGAGGTCGCGGCCAAGGCGGACCGGGCGGGCCTGGACTCCGCGGCCCCGGCGGGCCGGGTGGCCCTGGCGGGCCGGGAGGACCGGGAGGGAGTCCGGTGATGGATGCCGTCTCGGAGATCCTTGACCAGAACCAGATGACCCGGCTCCAGCAGCTGATCCTCCAGTTCGAAGGTCCTCGGGCCCTGCGAGGCGGTCCTGCGGCCCAGCAGCTGAAGCTCACGCCGGATCAGCAGCAGAAGATCATGCAGATCGTTCAGCAGAGCCGCCCGCAGCCGACGGACGAGCCGCCGACCTGGGAGGAGATGCAGCGGCATCAGAAGCAGGTCCTCGCTCTCTGCCTGAAC
Organism: Fimbriimonadaceae bacterium; assembly: GCA_022402505.1. Classification (GTDB taxonomy): domain Bacteria; phylum Armatimonadota; class Fimbriimonadia; order Fimbriimonadales; family Fimbriimonadaceae; genus JAKRSE01. The sequence continues at coordinate 937 of JAKRSE010000347.1, forward strand.
GTGCTGAACGCCGAGCAGAAGGCTGAGTACGCGAAGATGACCGGCAAGGCCTTCACCTTCGAGGCCCCGCCGGCCGGAGGTCGCGGCCGAGGCCAGGGCGGCCGACCCGGTCCCGGCGGACCCGGCGGTCGCGGACCTGCCTTCTGAGCGGTTCGTCCGCCCGGAGACCGGGGCCCCTCCTCCGAATCGAAAGGTTCGGGGAGGGGCCCCTTCTGTCGGCGGACGCCTGGGGCAGAATCCCGGCTGAGGCATGAGCGATTTCGACCGTCTTCTCCAGCGGCACAAGGACTCCGTCTATCGCCAGATGCTGCGGTACTGCGGCAACCCCACCGATGCGGAAGACGCCCTGAGCGACGCGATCTTGAAGGCGTATCGCTCGCTGGATTCGCTGAAGGAGCGGGAGGCCTTCCGCCCCTGGCTGGTCCAGATCGGCCGGCGGGTCTGCGGGCGGATGAAGCATCGGCAGTCGCTCCGGCCGGCCCTGAGTCTGGCGGCTCTGGAAGAAGAAGGCGTCCAGCCCCACGCTCCCGACCCGACTCCGGAGGAGCTGGCCCTCGCGGCCGAAACCAAGACCTGTCTTTACCGGGCGCTGGAGGAGGTTCCCGAGCCCTACCGCAGCGCGTACGTCGCTTCGGACCTGGAGGACAAGTCGAACCAGGAGGCCGCCGCGGAAGCCGGCATCACCCTCGCCGCCTACAAGAGCCGCCTCCACCGAGCCCGGGCGATGCTGCGGGAGCGGGTGGACAAAACCTTCTGCCCCTGACCCCCGCCCAGGTTCACGAGTTCGCCTGCCGGCTCACGCGTTCACTCGGGCTGCCGCGAGGTCAACATCGGCCCGCACGCCGGCAACAGCCGAGACTCAGAACACCGACTTCGCCAGGAAGTCCGAGCCCTGGCCGGGGCGGATGGGCTTGACGGCGGCGACCATTTCGGGCTCCACGTCGATGAGCTTCAGCCAGTCGTCCAGCACGTCGTCCTTCGGGAAGATCTCGTTCTCGCCGAACTCGGCATCGACCGCATCCTTCAGGTCGGCCGATCGGATTCCGTGGTCGGCGGCGGGTTCGGAGATCGCCCGGCGGATGGCCGATTCCTTCGCCCGATCGACGACCGACTTCAGCAGAGCCCCGCTCACCAGGTCGTGACGATGCAGGGTCTCGGTCTCGCCGGAGCGGTAGCTGACCTGCAGGAACTCCGACTCCCGAGACTCGCGCCACAGGTGGGCCAGGGTCTGTTCCAGGAGGGCGAGCCGGGCGCATTCGGGACCGCCGTGCTCGGCGATCTCGGCCGGGTCCAGGGGGAGGTCCTCCGACAGGTAGAGCCCCAGAATCTGCTTGGAATCCTCCCGGCCGGGCCGGTTGATCTTGATCTTCCGGTCGATCCGCTCGGGGCGCAGGATGGCGGGGTCGATGTAGTCCGGCCGGTTCGAAGTCAGCACCACGACGACGTTCTGGAGGGCGATCAGCCCGTCCATTTCGGCGTTGAACTGCGGCACCACCGTGTTGCTGATGTTGAGGGTCCGGCCGCTGGATCGGGTCCGCAGCACCGATTCCGCCTCGTCGATGAAGATGACGACCAGGCGGTCTTCTTTGGCCTTCTCGCGGGCGGTGGCGAAGATGTCGCGAACCATCCGCTCGGTCTCGCCCAGCCACATGTTCAGAATCTTGGGTCCGTTGATGTGGAGGAAGCACTCCTTGACCTCGTGGCCGACCCGCTCGGAATACTCCCGGGCGAGGTTCCAGGCGATGGCCCGGCCGATCATGGTCTTGCCGCAGCCGGGAGGGCCGTAGAGCAGGATGCCCTTGACCGCCTTCCTGTTGAACTTGGCGTAGATTTCGGGATAGAGCATCGGCTGTTCGATGCTCTCGCGGATCTGGCGGATCGCCTCCGTCTGGCCGCCGATGGCCGACCAGGGTGTCTCGCTGATCTCCTCGACGAACCAATCCTGAGCCTCCTTCTTGGGGAAGTGCTCCACGGCGAAGCGGCCGGAGGGATCGAGCCGAACCTCGTCGCCCGCCTTGATCTCGGTCTCCGCGAGGCCCGGATGCCTGCCCGCAAGCCGCGAACCCGCGCCCGGCGTGTCGCCCCCGACTCGGAGCCGCCCATCGGCCAGAGCTTCGGCGACCCGAATCAGGCCGCCATGCTCGCTGCCTTCGGCGATTCCGACGATCGCGTAGCCTTCGTTCAGCCTGACCCGGCTGCCGATCTCCAGCGTCTCCGGGTCGAGGCTGGGGTCGATCAGCACGACGTAGTCGGAATCGCCGAGCGCGACCATCGCCTGACCGTCGGGAAGCAGCTTCAGCAGGACTCCCAGTCGGTTGGCGGGCCGGGTCAGCTTCTCGTAGGCCTCCTGGTACTGGGCGAGCATGGCGTTCTGCTCCTCCCGGCTCTTCCCTTCCTGCTCCAGTTCCTCGCGCAGGGCCTCGATGTAGTTCTTCAGCCGCGCATCGTTTGCAGGGGCGTTCTGGGCGATGCGGTCCAAAATCTCCAGCGTCCGCGGGCGTCCTTCAGGGGTCATGGCTGTTCTACGCAGGAAGGCAGGCGCATTGCTGGGCGTGGCTTGGCTAGGCGTGGCTCTGCGTAGCTATGCATTGCTCTGCGTGGCGTTGCCTAAAGGGCCATCGCACGGCAATGCACAGCAACGCACAGCGGGCCGAAGGCCCTCCCTCAATGCATCTTCATATCGCCGAGCAGGGTCTGGATGTAGTTCACCTGGCCGTAGTGGTAGGTCGTGTTCCAGGCGTGGAGGCCCATCACGTCGGCGAGGGTCATGCGGGCGCCTCCTCCGAAGGGGAGGACGAGGTCTTCTTCCAGCCGCTCGTCGGGCACGGAGAGGATGACGGCGCAGAGCTCGCCTGTCGTCTTCATCGCCATCTCCCGGGCCGAGGCAAGATCGGGGATCGCCTCTCTGGCCTTCATTGCGTCTTCGCGGGCGTGCTCCGAGAACTCAAAGTCGGCCCCCAATTCGATCAGCTCGATGAAGACCGGCGGCGCGAGGGCGACTTCCTGAGCCTGGCTGAGGGCGCTCCGGGCGAGGGCTTCCGGCTTCCAGTCGATCCGGTCCGGCGGCAGGGCTTCCACGGCGCGGAAGAAGTCGCCGACCGCCTTTTGAGTCTGTCGCACGATGAATTCCTGCACCCGCACGACCCAGAATCTACCCGGAAGGGGGTCATCATGCCATCGGTGGCCGAAGAATCGACTCTCCCGGATTTCGAGCCGATCTGCGCCCCGATCTCGGCGGCAGGCGGGGCGGTGGCCCTGGTGCGGATCAGCGGACGGGGTTCCTGGGGAATCGTGCGGCAGGTTTTTTCGCCGCTTCCCCGCGAGATCGAGCCGAAGCGGGCCTTCTACGGCCGATTCCGCCACGGGGACGACGGCCTTGCCGTCTTCTGGGCTTCCGGGAGCGGCTTCACGGGAGAGGAGTCGGCCGAGCTTTCGGTCCACGGCAGTCCGGCCTCGGTTCGGGGCTTGCTGGAATCGCTGATCGCGGCGGGGGCTCGGTCTGCGCGGCCGGGCGAGTTCACCGAGCGCGCCTTTCTTCATGGCCGGCTCGATCTGGCCCAGGCCGAGGGGGTTCGGGCAGGGATCGAGGCGGCGACCGACGCCCAGGACAGGCTGGCGGCCCACCTGCGGGATGGGGACGTCAGCCGGCAGCTGGCCGAGGTGGAGGATGAGGTCGTCGGAGTCCTGGCCGCCGTCGAGGCCTCCACGGATTTCAGTGAAGAGGTCGGCGAGCTGGACGTGCCTTCGGCGGTTCGGCGACTGGATCGGGCGATGCGGCTCCTGGAGGCGATGGTCGAGTCCGGCCGCCGAGCCCGCCCCGCCTGGTCCGGACTCCGGGTCGCACTTATCGGCCGGCCGAACGCCGGCAAATCGAGCCTGCTGAACGCCCTGCTCCGGGCGGATCGGGCCCTGGTGACCCCCATTCCGGGCACGACCCGAGACACCCTGGAGGAGCGTCTTGACGCCGCCGGGGTCCCGGTTCTTCTCATCGATACGGCCGGGTTGCGGGAAGGCGGCGACGAGGTCGAAAGGCTGGGGATGGAGCGGACGATTCTGGCAGCCGACAGCGCCGATGAAGTCCTCCACTTGGTGGACGGGACCGTCGGGCTCACCGACGAGGACCGCGCGATCGCCGGCCGGCTCATGCGGCCGACCCGGCTGATCCGCACCAAGGCCGATCTGCCCGACTCCCGACCCATCCTGGAGGAAGACCTGGCGGTGAGTTCCGCGAGCGGCCAGGGGTTGGAGGACCTCGTGCGGCCCTGGAAGGATCAGGCGACCGATCTCCCCGCCGTCCTTCCCCGTCACGGACCGATTCTGGAGGCCGCCCTCGATTCGATTCGGGAGGCCCGCGCGACGCTGGAGCGGCCTGTGCCCACCGACCTGGCGGCGGTGGACCTCCACGCCGCGCTCCGCCGGCTGGGCGAAGTGACGGGACGAACGGCCGCCCCGGACATGCTGGATCGGATCTTCCGAGACTTCTGCATCGGCAAGTAGCAGGCGGCCCGGTATCCTCTGGCGATGCGGGCGAGGAGGCCTGAGAGCCACAGATGACCCCCCGGATTCGGCGCGTCTGCGTCTTCGGCGCCGGAACAATGGGGGGAGGAATCGCCGCCCACCTCGCCAACCTCGGGTTCGAGGTCGTGCTTGTTGACCAGACGGAGGAATCCTGCCGCAGCGCCTTCGAGCGGACCCGTCAGGCCCGACCGCCCCACTTTCTCCTCCCATCGACGGCCGAGACGATCCGACTCACCGGCCTGGATGAAGGCCTGGACGCCGCCCGGACCGCCGACTGGGTCCTGGAGGCGATCATCGAGAAGCCGGAGGCGAAACGGCAGCTCTACGTGCGGCTGGAGCCGGTCCTTCGCGCCGAGGCCTTCATCTCCACCAACACCAGCGGCCTGGAGATCGGGATGCTGAAGGAAGGGTTCAGCGATTCCTTCCGCCGGCGGTTCCTGGGGACCCACTTCTTCAATCCGCCCCGGCACCTCAAGCTCCTGGAGCTGATCCCCACAGAGGAGACCGCCCCGGAGGTCGTGGCTTCGATGACCCGGCTGCTGGAAGATCAGGTCGCCCGACGAGTGGTGCCGGCCAAGGACACTCCAGGCTTCATCGCCAACCGCTTCGGCATGTGGTCCATGTTCCGCGCGACCCATGTCGCCGAACGGCTGGACATGACGATCGAGGAGGTCGATGCGATCACCGGCCCCTTCCTCGGCCGCCCCAAGACCGGCTCCTTCCGACTGAACGACGTGGTGGGGCTGGACATCATGGCCGACATCGCGGCGAACCTCCTGGTTCGGTGCCAGGCCGACTCGCACACGGGCACGCTCCGCAATCCCCGAAGCCTGCAGACCCTCCTCGATCGCGGCTGGATCGGCAACAAGGCGGGCCAGGGCTACACCCGAAAGGAGGGCCGGGAGTTCCTGAGCCTCGACCTGAAGACCTGCAGCTACCGCAATCGGATCGAACCGGAGCTGCCGTTGCTGGCCGAGATCGGCCGGCTTCCCTTGGCGGAGCGGATCGGACGGGCGCTCGACTCTCCGGACCGAGTCGGCGACTTTCTGCGCGAGTACCTCGTGCCGACGCTGCGCTATGCAGAGGCGGTTCGAGAGGAGATCAGCCACAACGTTCTGGACTTCGACCGGGTGATGCAGTGGGGCTTTGGCTGGCAGATGGGCCCGTTCGCCTTGATCGACGCTCTCGGACCGGAACGGCTCGACCTGCCTCCGCGCCAAAACTTCGGGGCGGGGACCCTGTTCCTCCACACGGGCCAGGAGGTTCCGCTTCCGGCCGAGCCCGAGTACCGAACCCATGCCGACTTCCCGATCGTGGACGAAGGAGACGGCCTGCGGTTCCGGGACCTGGGGGATGGCGTGACCTGGCTGGCCGTGACCCGGAAGATGGGCACCTGGTCGCCCGAGTCCGTCTCCGCTCTGGCATCACGGCTGGAGTCGGCGCCGCCCGCCCGGCTCGTTTTGGGCGGCGAAGACCGGGTGTTCTCAGCCGGCTTCGACCTCCGATTCTTCCTGGAGGCGATCGTAGCGAAGGATTGGGCGGCGATCGACTCGGCCATTCTCGCGTTCTAGAACCTGGGCAAGGCGCTCCGGCGGATTACCTCCGTGGC
>JAKRSE010000348.1 GCA_022402505.1 Fimbriimonadaceae bacterium
CAGCGTGAAGAAGGCGGTCGTCAAGAAAGCGAGTGTGCGCAAGGCGTCTCACGCCCATTCTTCGCGCCGCGTGAAGGCGACGGTGGCGGGCGGGGCGGAGATGTAGCCGAGGCCGGCCGGGTTCAGGAGCGCGGCATGAGGGGTGATGTCGGTGGCGGTTGTGGAGCCGCCCAGCGCGATGGCTCGGCTGCCCGCGTCCACGCTGGAGAGAAGGTCCGGCACCTGGGCGACGGCCGATCCTGTTGCGGCGACAAAACCGCATCCCAAAGCCGCACTGCCGGCGGCGCGCATCCATGCTCCTGCCATCTTGATTTTCCGAACTCCATTCTCGGGTCGAGCCCGTCTGCCTTCGGTCGGCTCAGCCATCCATCCGCTGAACCGTCCCGATGCTACCTGAGATGCCGGCAAAACATGCAGGCTGACCCGTCGATAAGGACGAACGAAGTCTTCGATTCGTTTCCGGGATTCGTTCAGGCTCTGGGCGAAAGCGTGGACTGGACGGCTCGATTCCGGTCCAGAACAAGGTGCAGAAATGCGGCGGCTCCGTGGCGGGTGTTGGGCGGCACCACGACGTCGGCGGCGGCGCGGACCTCTTCGGGTGCGGTCAGCATCGCCCCGCTGAAGCCGGCCCACTGAAGCATCTCCAGATCGTTCCAGTAGTCTCCCAGGGCGGCGACCTCGGCTCGGTGGAGGCCCAGGCGTTCGGCGAGACGGGCCAGGCCGACCGACTTGTTGACTCCCGGAGGCAGGAACTCCAGGTAGTCCGGTTCGCTTCGGACGAGGACCCCGTCTTCGGCGGTCAGACGCTCCTTCATGCGCTTTTCGGATTCGTCCAGCAATCCGGGCTCGCCGATGAGGAGGACCTTGGTGGCCTCGTGTCCTTCCATGCCCTCGTCTCCGGGAAGGTCGAGAACCACTCCGGTCCGCTCCTGGTAGAGCCGGGCCCAGTCGCCCAGCGAGTCCGTGAAGACCCGGTGGCGGCTGTAGAGATTCACATGGAGCCCGGCGGACCGGGCGTCTTCCAGGAAGATCCCGGCTGCGCGCGGGCTGAGGGAGGCATGGAAGATCTCTTCGCGGGAGTCGTCGAGAACGAAGGCGCCGTTGGAGCAGACGAGGGGCCCGCGGATCTCCAGCTCGTCCTGGAACGTGAACAACGTGGCGGGAGCCCGTCCGCTGGCCAGGCAGATGGTCACGCCGGAATCGCGGGCCTCACGGACGGCCGCGACGACTTCCGGGGCCAGGCGTCGATCCGGTCCCAAGAGGGTGCCATCCATGTCCAGGGCGGCCAGGCGAATCATGACTTTTTCAGGATGGCCCAGGCAATTGGCGGAGGACCGGGAAAAGACCGGTAAAGGCCCCAGACGGGATCGCCGATACAAAAGGTGGAATCGTCATGGATGCCGCTGAACAGACTCAATCCCTGGCCACCGAACACCAGACCGTCATCTTTCGGCTCGGTTCGGAGCACTTCGGAATCGAAATCTTTCGCGTGAACGAGATCATTCGCCTGCGGGAGATCACCCCCATTCCCGGGACCGATCATCACGTCAAGGGACTGATCAATCTGCGCGGCAAGACGATCCCGATCGTGGACCTGCGGCTGAGGTTCGGCCTGCCGGAAGCCGAGCCGACCGACACGACGCGGATCGTGGTGGTGGACACGGACCACGGGGACATCGGCATGGTGGTCGATGCCGTTTCGGAAGTTCGGACTCTGCGGAGCGTGGACCTGGAAGAGGCCCCGATCCTGGTGCAGGACCGAGTGACCGACTATGTCTGGTCGCTGGCCAAGGATGCCGACCGCATCATCACCCTCGTCGATCTGGACAAGGCCCTGGCTGCCTGAGTCGCCGTCCCCCGACCCTTTTTCTTAACCCATCAGAGGAACCCTGAGCGTGAGCGCCGAACTCGACATGTCCCAATACATCGACCTCTTTCTGCAGGAGGCCGATGAGCAGTTGGAGATTCTGGAGCAGGAGACCCTGAAGCTGGAAACCGACCCGAGTCAGGACCGTATGCAGGTGATCTTTCGGGCCGCGCACACGCTCAAGGGGAGCAGCCGCGCCATGGGCTTCTCGGGCTTCGCCGAGCTGACGCATGAGCTGGAGAACATCTTGGATCTGCTGCGTCAGGATCGGCTGGAGCTGACGACGGATGCGGCCGACGGGATGCTCGCCTGCATCGACGCCCTGGTTCAGATGAAGGAGGCGATTGCGGCCGGTCGGCCGGACACCTCCATCGAGAGCGGCGTTCTGGTCCAGCGTCTGGCCGCCATCGCCTCCGGGCAGGCCGACTCGGCTCCGGCCCCGCGAACGGTCGCCGAGCCCCAGGCGGACGGCCAGACCGGGATCGACCCTTCGCTTTGGGATGCCCTTGATGCGGCGGCGGCGGAATCTCCCGTCCTGCGGGCTCGGTTCCGGCTCCATTCGGAGTGCGTGATGAAGTTCGTCCGCGCCTACATGGCGATCTCGGCCATCCAGGAGAAGGGCGAGCTTCTGGCGACCTGGCCCTCGGCCGAGGCCCTGGAGGAAGAGGAGTTCGACCGGGACTTCGAGCTGGTCTTCCAGACGAAGGCCGGTCAGGACGAGCTTTCCGCCAAGCTGAGCGAGATCAGCGAGATCGAATCCTTCCAGGTTTCTCCCTGGTCTCGGCCCGAGCCAGAGGCCGTCTCGACTCCTGAGCCGGAGGCCGCCAAGCCTGCAGAGCCGGCGGGTGCCGCGCCGGACGCCGCTGCCGCACCTCGCCGAGCCGATCCGGCCCGTCGAGCCGATACCGGCCAGACGGTGCGGGTGGACGTGGCCCGGCTGGACAATCTGATGAATCTGGTTGGAGAGCTGGTCATCGACCGGACCCGGATCGCCCAGATCGCCTCGGACCTGGCCGCTCGGGGAGGCGGTGGAAACGAAGACCTCCAGGAGACGGTGAGCCACATCGCCCGGATCACGTTCGACCTTCAGGATCAGATCATGAAGGCCCGGATGATGCCGATCGAAACGGTCTTCAACCGGTTCCCTCGGGTCGTCCGCGACCTGGCCCAGAAGCTGGGCAAGGATGTGAAGCTGGAGATGCTCGGCGGCGAGACTGAGTTGGACCGCAGCGTCATCGAGGTGATCGGCGATCCCCTGCTCCACATCCTGCGCAACTCGATCGACCACGGTCTGGAGACTCCGGAGGAACGGCGGGCGGCGGGCAAGTCGGACCAGGGGCTCCTGCTGATCAGCGCCCGGCATCAGGAGAACCACATCGTCATCGAGATCCGGGATGACGGCCGAGGCATCGACCCGGAGAAGATCAAGCGCAAGGCGGTCTCTCAGGGGCTGGCGACCGAAGAGCAGGCGGCTCGGATGACCGACAAGGACGTGCTGCAGTTCATCTTCGGGAGCGGCTTCAGCACGGCAACTCAGGTGAGCGAGGTTTCCGGTCGCGGCGTCGGGATGGACATCGTCCGCTCGAACATCCAGAAACTAGGCGGCCTGATCGACCTGGACTCCAAGGTGGGCGAGGGGACGACCACGATTCTGCGGTTGCCGCTGACACTGGCAATCATCCGGGGGCTTTTGGTCCGGGTTGAAGGAAGAGATTACGTACTGCCTCTCGGCAGCGTCGTGGAGACGATGCTGTTGGCGGCCGACCAGATCCAGAGGGTCAAGCGTCGAGAAGTGGTCGTCATTCGGGGAGTGACCACGCCTCTGCTTCGGCTTCAGTCGGTGTTTTCCGACTGCGGCCGGGAAGATGCGTGCTCCGGCGACCAGGCCTTCATCGTCGTGGTCGGTCTGGCGGACCAACGGATTGGATTGGTGGTGGATTCATTGATCGGAGAACAGGAGGTTGTCATCAAGTCGCTGAGCGGATTTCTGGGAGAGGTCCCGGGCGTCAGCGGGGCCACGATTCTGGGTGACGGTAAGGTCGCCCTGATCGTGGATGTCGGGGCGCTGGTCAGCCGGGAGGCGGTCTGAGATGGCCCTTCAGTCTGAACCGTTCCTGCTTCGCCGCTACATCGAGAAGGCGATGGTCGATCTTCCGGCCATGCCGACGGTCCTCGTCGAGGTCGTCCGCCTGGTGGATCGCGAGAGCGTGACGACGGCGGAGATCGAACAGGTCTTGAGCAAGGACGCCGCCCTGACGACCAAGGTCTTGAAGGTGGTGAACTCGGCCTACTTCGGCCTGCCTCGCCGGGTGACCGGGATCAGCCACGCCATCGCCATCCTCGGCTTTCAGCAGGTCAAGAACCTGGCGATGAGTCTGGCGGTGCTGAACGCCTTGAGCAGCAGCAACGCCCGGATCCGGCAGATTCAGACCCAGTTCTGGGAGACGAGCTTCGCCGCCGGGTTCGTGGCCGAAACGATCGCCCGCCGCAAGGGGATGAGTACGGGCGAGATCGAGACCTGCTACGTGGGAGCCCTGCTGCACGACATCGGGAAGCTCTTCCTGCTGACCCTGTTCAATGCGCCCTACCAGCAGATCATGAAGGAGTCGGTGGATCGACACCTGCCGGTTCATCTGATCGAGCAGAAGGTTCTGGGCTTGACTCACGGCGAGCTCGGGGGAGAGCTGGCGGAGCGGTGGAACTTCCCGACGGATCTGGTCGGACTGATCCGATCCCATCACGGTCACTTTTCCGACCGGAACGCCGGCCTGGAATACATCGTCCATGCGGCCGACGTCGTGGGCGATTCGGTTTCGGGTGATGAACTGGTCGGGCTGCATACGCCGATCGCCGCCGAGGCGGCCGACTGGATCGGATACCGCGCTGAGGACTACGAAGAGCTGAAGATTCTCGCTCTGGCCTCGGTCGAAAAGGCCCGGCAGTTCCTTGGGATTCTGTAGGGGGGAGATGAAGATGCTCGGCCTGGGGCCCGACAATGACCGGAAAGGAGCCGAATCATGAGCGCCGGACCGTCATCGGGCATCACCTTCTCGGGGTTGAGCAGCGGCATCGACGTCAACGGGATCGTCACGCAGCTGATGAACCTGGAGCGTCGGAGCGTGACCCGTCTGCAGGTTCAGCGTCAGTCCATCGAGGCGGATCGGCTGGTCTACGACAATCTGCGCTCGAACCTGGCGACCTTCACCGGCAGCCTCAGCAGTCTGGCCCTCCCCTCGGCGTTTGCCACCTTCAGCGGAGCTTCCAGCGAAGAGGATGTGGCCACGGTCACGGCGTCCAGCGGAGCCTCCCCGGGCACCTATTCGCTGGATGTGCGAAAGCTGGCCCAGTCTCACAAGATCAGCTCGACCGCCCAGGCCGACACGTCTTCGGCCCTCAACCTGACCGGAACCTTTTCGGTGAACGGAAAGGAGGTTACGGTCGAGGCGGGCGACAGTCTGGCGACGATCGCCGGGCGGATCAACTCGGCTGATGCAGGCGTCACGGCGAGCCTGATCAACGGGGGCACGGGCAAGGCCTTCCTGACCCTGACCGCGAAGGAGTCCGGGGCATCGAATGCGATCACGGTCGCGGATGTCAGCGGGGGCGCTTTGGCGGGCCTCGGCAGCTTCGGTACGACGATCACGGCGGCTCAGGACGCGGAATACCGCCTCGACGGCCTGGAGCTCACCTCCTCAACCAACTCGATCACGGACGTGGTCCCCGGGGCCACGATCACTCTGAAGAAGGCCGCCCTGGACGGTTCGGCGGTCTCCACCCTGACGGTGAGCCAGGACACGGGCGCCTTCAAGAACAAGGTGAAGGACCTGGTGAACGCCTACAACTCGGTCGTGGGCTTCATCCGGGACAACAGCCGCTTCGACACGGACACCTACGAATCGGGCCCTCTCTTCGGCGATGCGACCGCCGCGCAGGTGGAGTCGGCCCTGAATGCCGCCCTGTTCGGCACCAAGGAGACGGGGACGTTCCGGAACGTGACCCAGATCGGCTTCGGGATCGACGAGGACGGGAAGATCACCCTGGACGAATCTGCCCTGGACAAGGCGATCACGACCGACTCGGAGGCCGTCCGCGATCTTCTGGCGCCCTCGGGGGAATCGGCCAATCCCTCCCTGCGATTCATCAGCGCGTCGATCGCCTCCAAGTCCTCGATCGGCAGCGGCTATGACGTGAACATCACCCAGGCGGCGACCAAGTCCACCGGGTCTGCGGGCACGATCCAGACATCAAACTCCACGGGCGGCGAGACTCTCACGTTCGGTGGAACCCTGTTCAACAATCGGGACATCCTGCTGACGGTGGCGGGAGGATCGGCGGCCGACCTGGTTCAGCAGATCAACAACGACTCCCGGCTGAAGGATGCGATCACCGCTTCGCTTGACGGGGACGGACGCCTGACCTTCACGGCGAACCGGTTCGGCGCAGCCTCGGCCTTCACGGTTCTCAGCGATCAGGCGGCGGCCTCCGACAACAGCGGGATCGGCACGACCGGAGCCACCGTGACCGCCGGCCTGGATGTGGCGGGGACGATCAACGGCGAGGCTGCGACGGGCAACGGCCAGTTCCTGATGGGTCAGACCGGAAACGCGACGACCGAGGGTCTTCAGATCATGTACACCGGGAACACCGTCGGCAACGTCGGGACGTTCCGGTTCAACAGCGGCCTGGCGAACACCCTGAATCGAGCGGCGCAGACGTTCACCGATTCGGTGAATGGAATCCTGACGGCGAGCAACCGCAGCTTCCAGAACCAGATCGAAGACATGGACACGCGGATCGCCGCGCTCAACGAGTCGCTGGTGGTGAAGGAGGCGGACCTGCGGGCCCGCTTCACCCGAATGGAAGAGGCGATCACTCGGTCGCAGAGCCAGGGCAGCCAGTTCGCGTCGTTCATCTCCGGTCTGCAGGGCAGCCGCTGAGATTCGGCCGCGACTTCCTGAATCCTCCCTTGTAGGAGTCCCGTCTGGAAGGGTGGACGATGAGCGCTTCGCCTCCGGCAGAACCTCTGAGCGTACAGTCGACTCTGGT
>JAKRSE010000349.1 GCA_022402505.1 Fimbriimonadaceae bacterium
CGCCTCGCGGACCCATGTGCAGCCGCCCTTCGCTCACCAGCCCGGCTCCCACTCCGGTTCCCAGGGCGAGGCCGACCACGCGGCGGCCGGCGGCGACCGGCGTGTGGCTCAGCCCCCAGGCATTGGCAAGCCCGTCGTTCAGGGCGACGGCCTCCAGTCCCGGCCAGACAAACCGGGTCCCCCGGTGGTCCGGAATGAAGTCCTTGGCCTCCCAGACATGGCCCTGGTCGTGGGGATCGAGGGTGCCGCCACTGCTGATGCCCAGCCGATCGACTCCGGCCGAACGAGCCTGCTGCTCGATCCAGTCCAGCCGTTCGGCTCGGGTCGCGGGGAGGGGTTGGCGTCGATGGCTGCCCTCGACGGGCCTCAGATCAGAATCGAAGACGCCGAATCGAAGCCAGGTGCCCCCCAGGTCCACCGCCCCGACCCGCTCCGCCCGTGGCAGAAGCGCCGAGAGGAAGCGGCGGGTCTGCTTGTTCGGGTCGTTCAGCGCGCCGCCGATGACCACTCCATCGGCCCCGACGCCCAGGGCGGCCTTCGCCTGCCAGGGTTCCTGGTAGCGTCCTTCGGCAAGGAGCGGGCCGCTGAAGAATCGGCGAATTTCTCGAATCAATGCAAGATCAGGGCCGTTTCCTGACGTTTTGCGGGATGTGTAGCCGGAGAGGGTTGTGGAGAGGATGTCGGCACCGGCCTTCAGGGCGAACCGGGCCGATTCTTCGCTATCGATGTCGGCCATCACCAGGGCCCCGCCCCGATGGGCAGCCGCGATCAGGTCCTCGAGTCGTTCGGCATTCGGTCGGGGCCGGGGCGTCGCATCAGCTGCGATGACTTCCACCCCGGCCGCCAGCAGGGCTTCGACCTCCGCAAGGGTGGGGGTGATGTAGACCTCGGAGTCCGGGTAGGCCCGCTTGACGAGCCCCAAAACGGGCCCAGAGAACCAGGCTTTGGCCCTCCGAATCGACTCGGTGCCTTCCAGACGCAGAGCCCGGCAGCCCTCATCCACCGAGGCCCGGGCGAGTCGGTCGAGGGTCTCGGGGGAAGCCATCACGGAGCCTGGCGAAGCCTGAGCGCTCGCGACCAGGGGGGCCGACTTCAGGATTTCCCGAAGCTGGCTGGAGGTCACGACGAAACCGCCTCCCGCAGGGTCAAGGCCAGATCCCAGGCCTTCCGGATGTCGGCGACCAGCAGAGAAAATCCGCCGTCATCTCCGGGGCGCTGACAGCGGAGGATGTAGGAGGGGTGGAGCGTGGCGATGGCCGCTCGGGCGAATTCGCAGCTGAAGGCCGCGCCTCTCTCCTTGGTGATCGCGAACTTGGGGCGGATCAGGTTCTTGGCGCTCGGTGCTCCGATGCAGAGGATGACCTGCGGCGAGATGGCGGCCAGCTGGGGGATCAGCCATCGGCGGCAGGCCTCGGTCTCGTCCGGAGCCGGAGGGCGGTTCTGCGGTTTTCCGCTCGACCAATCGGCGGCCCGACACTTCACGGTATTGCAGATATAGACAGCTTCTCGGCTCAGACCTGCCTCGATCAGGGCTTGGTCCAAGAGCCGACCCGCCCGGCCGACGAAGGGCCGGCCCGTGGCGTCCTCCTGGTCTCCCGGGCCCTCGCCGACCAGAACCAGCGGAGATTTCGCGTCGCCTTCGCCGAAGACCACCGAACGCCGACGCTCATGGAGTCGGCAGGCGGTGCAGGCCGAGGCCTCCTTGGCCAGAAGTTCGAGCGTCATTCGGCGTTCTTCGCCTCCAGAATTAGCTCGTAGGCTCGGTCCAGCCCGAGGGGGATCACCCGGGTTCCCGCCGTGGCGGTCATGAAGTTGGTGTCGCCGCTCCACCGGGGCACCACATGCCAATGGACGTGGCTCGGGATGCCCGCCCCGCCGGCCCGCCCCAGATTCACTCCAATGTTGAAGCCATCCGGCGAGAAGGCGTGGGTCAGCCATCGGGTGCACTCGGCCAAGAGTCGGTTGATTTCGAGCAGCTCTTGGTCGTTCAACTGCAGCAGATCCGAGACATGGCGGTAGGGGGCGACCAAGAGATGGCCGCCCGTGTAGGGGAAGGCATTCATCATGACGAAGGCCGTCTCCCCTCGATGGAGGATCAGGTTCTCGCGATCGTTGTCCTGGGCGGGGAGGTCGACAAAGATGCAGCCGCCTTGCGGCTGAGAATCGACCTTGGAAACATAGTCGAACCGCCACGGAGCCCAGAGCTGTTCCGCCATCAGAACTCAGTATGAACGGTCGCCATCGGGGACAGGGAGCGGTCGGTCGGACTACAATGGAGCGACGTGGCCGCAGCCTATCGACTGCTGGTCCGGCTGCTTTCGGCGGCGGTCGGGTGGATTCCGATGCTGGTCGTCGCCTGGCTGGGCGGCGGCTACCTGTTGCTCTGCCTCGCGACCCTGCGCTCGCCCAGCCTGCCGGTCCGGCTGACCTACCAGGCGACCGGAGGGGTCGCCGAGGCCACGGCCGAGCGCTACTCGGTGGACCTTGAGCGGAGGCAGGCGGTCGTCTTTGGGCTGAAGGTTCGAGACGGCTCCGGCCGGACGACCGCCGAGGCGGAGCGCCTGACGGTCTCCCTGCGCGATGGGCGGCCCGAGGTGGACATCAGCCGAGTCTCGTTGAACCTTGTCCGAACTCGTGACGCCGGAGTGGACCTGTCCGGCGTGCTCCCGCCGCCGCCCAGCACGCCCCAACCTTCGGGAGCGGGCGTGAAGATCGGCCGGCTGGAGGTTTCGATCGAAGATCAGGTCTTGGGGCGCACCGTCTCCGCCGCCCTGTCGAAGGCGGAGATTCAAGAGGGTGACGGTCACGTCCTTTTGAACGGTCTGCTCAGCCTTGATGGTTCAAAAGATCAACAGATTGCGCTCCAAGTGAGCCCCAGGGGCGAGGCGATGGTTCGGCTGATGCTGGACGAACTCGACGCCGGACCGCAGCTCGACCTGATCCGGAGCTGGCTCCCTCGGGAGGCTCTGGCGGGCTGGGAGAAGCTCTCCAGCCGGCAGCTGATCGTTTCCGGGCCTCTCCGGCTGGAGATTCACCCGGCCAAGCAGGCCAGGATCGCCGGCCGGGTCCAGGTTCGGGCCGGCGACTTCCGGCTGCCGGGCCTGCTTCAAGCTGACCGGCTGACCGGAGAAGTGGAGCCGAGCGACGCCGTGGTCCGGCTGAACCTTCGGGTCCAGCGGTCGGGGCTGGACGCATCCTTCCGAGGCGAGGCTCGGCTCGATCGGCTCAGCCTGGCGGGCGACCTGGACCTGACGGCCCGAGACCGAGCCGCTCTGGGGCCGGACTTTGCCGGACTCCTTCCGGGAGACGTGACCTTTCGGGGCGCATCCTTCCGCGGTCCGGTTCGGCTGACGGATCGACCCGCCGCTTCAGGCCGCCTCAAGCTCGACCGGCTGAGCTCGGCGGGACAGGAGTTCCGGGCTCTGGACGCCGAAGTCGGCGTGTCCGGCGATCGAGGCGTGATCCGGATGTCTTCGGCCCGCTGGATCGATCGCCTCGTCTCCGGTTGGGCAAGCTGGGGTGGACCTCGGGGCGAACTGAAGGGCGCCTTCCGCTCGCCCCAGGCCGGACTGGATGGGCTGGCCCGCCTGGCAGGCGCGAAGGGGCTCCAAGGGCGGGCCGCGGTCTCTGCCGTGCTCCAGGGCTCCCTTGCCCGGCCGACCGTCCACCTCCGAGCCCGGGGAGAGGCGGCCTGGCAGGGCGATGCCGATTCCGAACCCTTCCGTGCGGAGGCGGTTCAGGCGGCTGGAGTCTGGACCCCGGAAGAGGCGAGACTCGAACGGTTCCTGGCCGAATCAGACCGAGGAACTTTGGCGGCATCAGGCAGCTTTTCGTCCAAAACCGGTCTGAATCTGGAGGTTGAATCGGGCGGGTTGCGAGTGGATGGCCTCGCGGAAGGGCTGAAGGGGCTCGCCCGATTCTCCGTCAAGGCCGCCGGGCCGCTCGACCGACTGCGGGTTTCCGGCCCGGCATCGGCCTACGGACTGGAGTGGCAGGGGCGATCGATCCCCATCGCCCGTGGGCAGGTGGATTCCATCGGTCGGACCCTGCGGCTCACCGACCTCGCCGTCCAGCCCGGTTCCGGAGTGCTCCAAGGATTCGCGACCTACGACTTTGAGAACGGGCGGATCGGCGGCCGACTCCGCGCCCAGGATGTGCTGGTCTCCGACTGGAGCTTCCCGGACCTTGTCGGCCTGGCCGAGGCTCCCGAAATCGCCCTCTCCGGCACGGTGGAGCGGCCTCAGGTTTCGGCCCAGATCCGCTCGGACCAGCTGCTCTTGGCCGGCATCGAGATCGACAACGCCTTTGCGCGGGTGGAGGTGCGGGACGGCCGCATCGACCTGGAGGACCTCTCCGCCACTCTCGCGGGAGGCCGACTGACCGGCGAGGGATCCTTCGCCCAGAAGGACTTCAGCGGCTCGGTCAGCCTGGAGGCGGCCGACATCGATCTGGCCAGGCTCCCGACGGGCGGAGTGGTCGATCTCAGCGGCGTCCTGTCGGGTGTCGCGACCTACACTCGAACCCCCCAGGGCGAGGATCGTGCCGGGGCGGGCCTGCGCCTGGATCGGGTGGCCGCCAACGGTTCGCCTCTCGGGTCCGGCAGTCTCTCCGCCAACTGGGATGGCCGAGAGGCGACGGGCAACGCCGCACTCGGCAGCCTGGATCGATTCATCACCGTCAACCGGTTCCGACTCGACCCGACGGCCGAAACGGTGGATGCCAACGTCGATCTGTTCAATATTGAACTGGCAAACCTGATCTCAGCCGCGTCGCCCTCGGCCAGGAACCTTGAGGTTCGACTCAGGCAGATCCTGCGCTCGGTCGAAGGGGACCTGACGGCGGCGATTCAGGTGGACGGCCCGATGCGCGACCCGAACGTCGGCCTGACCGACTTCGAGGTCTCCGGTCTGTCCGTGCTGGACCGCGAAGCCGGCCGGCTGACCGCCGAGATTCGCAAGAGCGGGCCCGTCTGGACGGTCCCGAAGGCGGAGTGGACCCTGCCCGATTCCCCGCTCCGGCTGGAAAACGGAGTCTTCTCCCCGGAAAGGATCGAGGGTCTGGCGAGCCTGGACAACTTCGACCTCACCTGGCTCAACATCGCCTTTCCGGACCTCCCGCCGCTCGCCGGCCGGGCCGATGCCGTGGTGCTGGGTGGTGGAACTCCGGAGAGCCCGGACATTCAGGCATCGGTCCGTGTCAGCGATTCCAGCGTCCAGCTGGCGGGAGGCGAGCGACTCACCCTCTTCGACCTCATCGACCTGGATTCGATCCTGGTTCAGAACGGCACAGTCCAAGCCTTCGGCCAGGTTCGGAGTCGGGGCTTCGCCGGGCGGATTCAGGCTTCAGCGCCGTTCACCGCCTTTGCGCCGGAGAACCCTGAGGGCGAGGCCTCCCTGGAGGTCCGTCTGCTCAACCGGCCGCTGAGTGAACTTCTCTGAGATTCGACCCATGTCCGGGTCGACGGCGACCTGGGAGGCTGGGCCTCGCTGAAGGGGCGACCGGGCGAGTGGAAGCTTGCGGCCGAGATGCTGGCCCAGGGCCGCAGCCTCAGCGTCAAAGGGGTCGACTCTGAACTCAAGGACTTCCGGGTCGGTCTGACGGCCGACGAATCCGGGGGGCTGTTGAAGCTGACCGCCGACCGCCTGGACGGCGAGCTTCGCGCCTCATGGCCGAACCTCCTCTCAGATCCAGACCTCGCCGCCTCTCTGCTCGAAGAGGCGACCCTGCAGGGGCGCTTCCGTACCACCGATCTGCCGCTGGGAGGCCGATTCCCGGCAGAGGACAAGCCTGGGGTCCAGCCGACCCTCTTCGGCGGCCGGCTGAACGCCGACGTCACTTTCGGCGGACGACTCGGGCGGCCGGTGATCGGCGGACTCCTTGCGGTCCGAGGCGGCGACATCAGCCTGGGGGGCCCGTTCGAGGCTGCCCCCGGCGGAGGCTCCTTCCCCATCGAACCCGTGTTCGACAACCTCGTGGTCCGGGTCGAAGACGGCAGCCAGGTCCGCTTCGCCCTGGGAGAGATCGGGCTTGCGGGCGAGGGGAGCCTGGATGGGGCCCTCGCCGCCCTGAACCTCCGGGTGCCCCTCCAGGTCCAGCGGGGGCGGCTTCAGCTGCCGAATGCCCGCATCAACCTCGACTCCGGCCTGGTGGACCTCAATTTTCGTGGCGATGCGGGCTACGCCCTCCGCATCGACGTCGACCTGGAAGGTCAGACGAGCCTGACGGCACGGCGAACGGCGGACCAGTTTGAAACCTATCAGGTTGACCTGGGCTTCCGGGGCGATCTCCTGGACCCCAACGGGCTCCAGATCACCGCGACCGCCGACCCGGGAGACCTGGGTCAGGATGAAATCCTCGCCCTGCTGGGCCAAAGGGACCTCATCGAGGCCTTGGCCGGCTCGGCGCTTCGGGGCGGCGGGGCCTCGGCCCTGCGAGATCCGCTGTATCAGCTCGCCCTCCCCAGCCTGACCCAGGGCCTGACCGGCCGCCTCGCCGAATCGCTCCGGCTCGACTATCTGGCCCTGGAATACAACGCCTTCGATCAGGCTCTGGTCCGGTTCGGCGACAGCCTCGGCAACGGCTTCTTCCTGCAGGGGTGGCGGCAGCTCTCGGAACCCGCCGCCGGTCCGGCCCGGTATGACTTTCGGCTGAGCTATCGCCTGCCCTTCCGACGGGAACTGGACCGGTTCCGGCTCGGCTTCGGCACGACGCACGACCGGCCGTGGCGCATCTCCCTCGATTGGAGCCGTCGGTTTTGAACCGGTCGGCCCACGAGTGATACGCCGCCGCCGACCGTCCGTCTAAAATGTGGCGCACGTCCGCCGACCGTTCGGGAAAGTCACTTTGAGTCAACTGCGCAGCCTCCTCATCCTTGTCGTGTCGGG
>JAKRSE010000350.1 GCA_022402505.1 Fimbriimonadaceae bacterium
CTATCCGGATTCCCTCGTGAGCGCCGGGCTTGCCGGGCCCGCGAGCCTTCCGGTCCGGCTTTGGTCGGCTGCAAACCGTCGCCTCTCCCGAGCCTCCCGGGCGATCGTCGTTCTGGGCCGCGATGCCGTGAACCGCTGGGGAGCCTACGGGGGCCGCGAAAAGATCAACGTGCTTCCGAACTATTCCGAGCCGGAGATCATCGAGCCCCGGCCTCGGTCCGAAAACCCCGTTCTGGCCCGGCTCGGACTGCTGGACCGCCTCGTCTTCCAGTACGCCGGCAACATGGGACGCACCCATGACATCGAGAGTCTCGCGGCTGGCATCCGGCTGGTGAAGGAGCAGACGCCGCAGGCCCACTTTCTCTTCATCGGCAGCGGGGCCCGCCGGCCGCTGCTGGAGGCCCTCTCCGCCGAGATGCCCGAGACGGTGACCGTGCTGGACTATCAGAAGCGCGACGGGCTGAATGATGTCCTGAACGCCTGCGACTGGGCGCTGATCAGTCAGAGCCGGGGGATGGCGGGGGTTTCGATTCCCAGCCGGATGTACAACGTGTTCTGCACCGGCCGCCCGATCCTGGCGGTGGCGGAAGCGGAGGCCGAGCTCTCGCTGAACGTGGCCGAACATCGCCTCGGCCGAGTCATCCCGCCCGGAAGCCCGGAGGCCTTCGCCCAGGCGGTCGCGGAGATCGCCGCCGATCCGGCCGGACCGGAAGGCGTGATCGAACGCTCCTGGCCCTGGCAGACGCCACCGACTTCCAGTCCATGCTGGCCGGCTATCGTCGGCTGTTCGACGCCCTGGACCGAGTGTAACGACCGGTCCCCTCCGGCTTGGAAAAGGCGGCAGGTAGACTGCCCATTGTATGCAAAAGACGGCCCTCATTACGGGAATCACCGGTCAAGACGGCTCGTACCTGGCCGAGCTGCTCCTCGAGAAGGGCTATGAGGTCCACGGGATTGTCCGGCGTTCCAGCACCTTCGGCACGGAGCGGATCGACCATCTTTACCACGATCCCCACGAGAAGCCGAACCTGCACCTGCATTACGGCGACCTGAGCGACGGGACGAATCTGCGCAAGCTTCTGGCCCAGGTCCAGCCGGACGAAATCTACAACCTCGGCGCCCAGAGCCATGTCCGGGTCAGCTTCGACCAGCCGGAATACACCGCCGACGTGGTGGGCACGGGCGTGCTGCGGCTTCTGGAGGCGATGCGCGACACCATCCAGGACACGGGCAAGCAGATGAAGCTCTACCAGGCGGGCAGCAGCGAGATGTTCGGCGCCGCCGCTCCGCCCCAGTCCGAAGCCACCCCCTTCTGGCCCCGCAGCCCCTACGCGGTCGCCAAGGTCGCGGGCCACTGGTACTGCGTCAACTACCGCGAGAGCTACGGCCTCTTCATCAGCAACGGAATCCTGTTCAACCACGCGTCGCCGCGCCGGCGCGAAACCTTCGTGACCCGCAAGATCACGCGGGCCCTCACCCGCATCAAGCTCGGACTGCAGGAGAAGCTCTACCTGGGCAACCTGGATTCCAAGCGCGACTGGGGATTCGCCGGCGACTACGTCCGGGCCATGTGGATGATGCTGCAGCACGACGAGCCGGGCGATTTCGTGGTCTCCACCAACGAGGCCTACAGCGTCCGCGAGTTCCTGGACAAGGCGGCCGGACTCCTGGACATGGACTGGAACGAGGTCGTGGAGTTCGACCCGCGTTACCTGCGGCCCGCCGAGGTGGACTACCTGCTCGGCGATTCCACCAAGGCGCGCGAGGCCTTCGGATGGAAGCCGGAAGTCACCTTCGACCAGCTGGTCAAGATGATGGTCGACGGCGACATGCACAAGGCCAAGCAGGAACTGGCGATCCGCGAAGCCGGACTGGAGCGGGCGTGAGCGCCGTCTTCAAGCCCGGCGCCCGGGTCTATGTCGCGGGCCATCGGGGCCTGGTCGGCTCCGCCCTCTGCCGAGGACTGGAGCGCCACGGGTTCACGAACCTCATCACCCGCGAGCTCGCCGACCTCGACCTGCGGGATCAGGGAGCGGTGGAGGCTTTCTTTACCGAAGAGAAGCCTGAATTCGTCTTCCTGGCGGCCGCGAAGGTCGGCGGGATCATCGCCAACTCGACCCGCCCGGCTGAGTTCATCTTCGAGAACCTGGCGATCCAGAACAACATCATCGACGCCTGCCACCGGCACGGCACCGAGAAGCTGCTCTTCCTGGGCTCCAGCTGCATCTATCCCAAGCTGGCCCCCCAGCCCATGCCCGAGAGCTGCCTGCTGACCGGGCCGCTGGAGCCGACGAATCAGCCCTACGCCATCGCCAAAATCGCCGGTATCGAGATGTGCCAGAGCTATCACCGGCAGTACGGGATGAAGTCGGTCTGCCTGATGCCGACCAACCTCTTCGGCCCCGGCGACAACTTCGACCTGACCTCCAGCCACGTCATGCCCGCCATGATCCGCAAGTTCCACGAGGCGAAGAAGACGGGCGGGCCCGTGGTGCTCTGGGGCACCGGCACGCCTCGGCGCGAATTCCTCCACTCCGACGACCTGGCCGACGCCGCCCTCTTCCTCATGGAGAACCTGGAGGCGGGCGAGCTGGTGAACGTCGGCCGGGGCGAAGACATCTCGATCCGCGAACTGGCCGAGCTCATCGCCCGGGTTGTGGGCTATGAGGGCGAGGTCGAATGGGACACCTCCAAGCCCGACGGCACCCCCCGAAAGCTCATGGACGTGACCCGGATGACCGGCTACGGCTGGAAGGCGAAGATCGGGCTGGAAGAGGGAATCCGGTCGGTCTACGACTGGTACCTGGCGCAGAACTGACGGGGCTTCGGTGCCGTCTCAACCGCTGACGCCGTCACAGGTCGCCGACAGGCTGATCCTGACCGAACACGGCCCCCTCGTCGGACCGCGCCCCGAGGTTCCAGGTGTTGATGAGGCGGTGGTTCGGCGGGTCGTGGAGACCTTCTATGGCCGGATCCAGGAGGACGGCCGGCTCGGTCCGATCTTCATCGCCTACGTCCAGGACTGGAGCCGCCACCTGGACCGCATGACCGCCTTCTGGGTGCAGATGGTCCTCCGCCGGCCAGGCTATTCCGGCCGCCCTGTCCAGGCTCACCAGGGGCTGCCGGGGATGGACGAGGCCCACTTCGAGCGATGGCTGACCCTCTTCCAACAGACGGTCGAAGAGCTGGTGTCCGAGCCGGCGGGTCGGGATGCCTTCCTCGCTCCCGCCCGGCGGATGGCGGATCGGATTCGGACCGTCTCAGGCAAGCCCTGAGAGGATTCGGTTCACCTGGTCGGCCTGGGTCCACTGGATCAGGTGACCGCCGTCGATCCAGTGGGTGACTTCGGTCGGGAGAGGCGGAATCACTCGGTCGGCCCGGCCGTGGATCACGGCGTGGGGCAGGTCGGCAAAGGCGCGGCTCGGCGGGAGGCCCTGCCAGGTGAGACAGGCTCCGGCCGCCCATCGAAAGAACCCGACATCCAGGTCGGCCGCCATCGCCGCCAGCGAGGCTCTTTCGGCCGCCGAGATCGGCTCGTCTCGTCCGAAGCTTCGGCTCCCGATCCGCAGTGCGGCACGGACCAGGGCATCGGGAACCTTCTGGACCGCCCGGCAGCGATTCAGGAAGGCAGGGGTCAGGGCTCCCGCCCCGTGGATGCCCGAGATAAGCGCGACCCCCTTCACCCGCTCGGCCACCGATGCGACGCGGCACATTTCCTGAACCACCATGCCGCCGAACGAGAAGCCGACCAAGACCAGCGGGCCGGCCGGAAGCGCATCGGCCTGACGGCGGGCGAAGTCGGCCAGACTCCCGTCTTGGTTCGGCTTCAGCCAGGCCGGGGTCAGGGTATCGGGCAGGGCGGCGAGCTGGCGGGAGAAGAGCCGGTGATCGGCCGCCAGACCGGGAAAGAGCACGAAGGAGGGCACCGATAGGGACTACGCAGTTCGCCGGCCGATCTTGTTTCCACGCTGGGCTCGTTGTCCATTCGCCCTCGTCCGGACCTCGCCCACCCACGACGTCCGGACCGGGTTTGTGCCAATCTGGGCCATGTCGGTTCTCGTTCTGGCAGCGTTGTCGGCGAGCCTCCAGCAGCCTCAGTCTGTCTTCACGCTTGCGCCTTCCGAGAGGAGCGCGATTTCGCCCTACGTCTACGGGGCCAACTTCCCGGATTGGCCGAAGCTGAAGGCCCCCTTCCCCCTCGCCCGCCAGGGAGGCAACCGGATGTCGGCCTACAACTGGGAGACCAACGCCAGCAACGCCGGCAGCGATTGGCAGCACCAGAACGACGGCTATCTGGGCGAGTCGAACGAGCCGGGATGGACGGCCCGAACCTTCTTCCAGGCCTCTCAGACCAACGGGGCCGCCGTCCTCCTGACCGTGCCGACCCTGGGCTACGTCTCCGCCGACAAGAACGCCGATGGGGACGTCAACAAGACTCCGAACTATCTGGAGACCCGTTTCCACCGGTCCCTGCCCCGAAAGCCGGGCCGCTTCAGCTTTCCGCCGAACACCTCGGACCGCGTCGTGTACCAGGACGAGTTCGTCGCCTGGGTGGAGCGGACGAAGAGCCCGAAGACGCCGATCTGGTACAGCCTGGACAACGAGCCGGACCTCTGGCCCCACACCCACGAGCGGATCATGCCGAAGAACCCCGGCTACGCCGGAATTCTGAAGAACAACATCGACTTCGGCTCCGCGATCAAGGCGGCCGCCCCGAAGTCGCTCATCTTCGGCCCGGCCAACTATGGCTGGCAGGGCTTCCGACGCTTCCAGGACGCCGACGACGCCGGCGACCGAGACTTTCTCGACTTCTACCTGGCCGGGATGAAGGCGGCCGAAAGAAAGGAGGGGCGACGGATTCTCGACGTTCTGGACATCCACTTCTATCCGGAGGCTCGCGGCGGCGGCGTGCGGGTTACCGAGGGGTCTGCCGGGTCGCCGGCCACCCAGGAAGCCCGGGTCCAGGCTCCCCGCTCTCTGTGGGACCCCGCCTACGTCGAAGACTCCTGGATCACGGAGAATCTGGGCGGAAAGGCGATCTCGCTTCTCCCCGGCATCCGGCGGCAGATCGCCCGGCACTATCCGGGCACCCGTCTGGCGGTCACCGAGTACAGCTATGGCGGCGGCCGGGATTGGAGCGGACTGCTGGCCCAGGCCGACGTTCTCGGGATCTACGGCCGCGAGGGGGTCTTTGCGGCGGCCAACTGGGGGATCGGGCCGGAGGATACGGCCATGATCGCGGGCTTTCGCGCCTTCCTGAACTATGACGGCCGAGGCTCGAAGTTCGGGAGCACGGGTCTGGGAGTGCGCGGCGGCCGGGCCGAGGCCGAGTCGCTGTACGCATCCGCCCACGGCCGCCGGCTCACCCTGGTCGCGGTGAACAAGACGGCCTCGCCCCGAACATTCCTGGTCCGGGGCGGGTCTTGGCGAAAGAATCCGGCCGGTTTCCTGGCTCGGCCCGGCGATCCCTTCCGGCCCGGGTCGCTCGCGGTTCGGGCGGTCGAGGGCGGCCTTCGATTCACGGTGCCGGCCCGGAGCGTCGCAACCGTGAGGGCGGATCGGTAGCATGCTGGAAGCAGAGGCCCTCCCGTCCCCCCCCGAGCTCGACAAACCGGAGCGAGAGCCGGGGAGTCCGGTGAAGTGGCGGCGGATTCGGATTCCGAAGCAGACTTTGGCCGAGCTGAACCGGCGAAGCGACCTCAAGGGCTTCGCCCAGACCCTCGGCTATCTCGGCACCATGGGTGCGACCGGGAGTCTGTTCGTCTGGACCTGCTTTCACTTCCTCTGGGCCGCTCCTCTTGCCCTCCTGATCCACGGCTCGGTCTGCGCGTTCCTCATCAACGGGTTCCACGAGCTGGTCCATGACTCGGTCTTCAAGACCCGGTGGCTCAACCGGTTCTTCCTGAACATCCTCAGCTTCCTGGGCTGGTACAACCACATCGCCTTTTGGGCCAGTCACACCGAGCACCACAAGTTCACCCTCCATCCGCCGGACGATCAGGAGGTGGTTCTGCCGCAGCAGGTGGAGCTTCGGAACATCCTGAAGTACGGCATCGTGGACCTTCCGGGAATCCGGTGGTCGATCCAGGGCACCTGGTTCACGGCGACGGGCCGCATCCATCCCGGCTGGGAGACCCACCTCTTCACCAAGATCAAGCCCGAGATGCGTCCGGCCCTGCATCGGTGGGCGAGGATCGTGCTGATCGGCCACGGCTTGATCGCCCTCGCCTCGATTCTGACCGGCTGGTGGCCGCTGATCCTGGCGATCAGCTTCGGGCGGTTCTTCGGCTCGGGGCTCCAGTTTCTCTGCAACGCCACCCAGCACATCGGCCTGGTGGATCGGTATCCCGACTTCCGGGTCGCCTGCCGGACGTTTCTGCTGAACCCGGTGCTCCAGTTCCTCTATTGGCACATGAACTACCACACCGAGTACCACATGTATGCCGGGGTGCCTTGCTACAACCTCGCGAAGCTCCACCGGGCGGTGCGGCACGAGATGCCGACCCCGACCCGCGGGCTGATCGCGACCTGGCGCGAGATCTTCGCCATTCTGGATCGCCAGAAGCGGGAGCCCGACTGGCAGTACGTCCCGGAGATGCCCGACCCGCCCGAAGATCAGTGATTGAAGTAACGCTTCATGGCTCGATTCCGACAAGAACCAGGGGAACAGCTGGAACACCACGTCCGTTCCGGATGACATTGAACAACTCGCCCTCATAATATGCCACGCCCGAGCTCATTTCCTGCTGAAGGGATTTCATGGGCATGATCTCAATTCCAACATCTATCTCGTCGCCGACATAGAAGGCGAGGT